>JAQGHT010000892.1 GCA_028291565.1 Planctomycetaceae bacterium
ATTCGGCATCTGGGTGGTTCACACGGACAAGTATCAAGGCAAGAATCTTGTTTACGCCCTGTCAACCGTCTGTACACACCTGGGTTGCACTCCGAGTTGGCTTGACGGCGAGCAGAAATACAAATGCCCATGCCATGGCTCGGGCTTCTATATCAACGGCATTAATTTTGAAGGCCCCGCCCCTCGCCCGCTGGAGCGAGTTGGTATCCGCCTGGCTGAAGACGGCATGTTGGAAGTCGATAAGAGCTTGAAATTCCAGGAAGAAATGGGCCAGTGGAATGATCCCGCTTCGTATGTCGAAATTGGCTGATCTCCCCGTCGCATGATTGGGTGGTTTTATTGGTCTCCACGATTCGCTGGTTCTCAGTGGTCCTGGGGATTGGCAGCGCAAGATGAGGGGCTGCCTGATAGCTAGCTCCGGCGGGCTATCAGCCCTCCTGAATCTCTCGTCAGAGTTGGTCAAAGCGACACTGTTCGCATGAGGATGATTGAATGGCCTCGGTAGGCGATTACATTCGCGGTTCACAAATCTGGAAAAGCATTTTCCGGCATCCGGCTCCCGTTGACCGACGGAACCGGATTGTCGTGATGCTCACGAATTTCTTTTTGCACCTGCACCCGGTTTCGATTAAACAGCAGGGCATTGCACTCTCTTATACGTGGTGCATGGGCGGAATCACGTTCTTCCTGTTTCTCGCGGAAACAGTGACGGGCGTGTTGCTCATGTTCTACTACCGGCCAACGCTGGAGCATGCCTTTAATGACATTCTGGCACTGCGGGATGTGACGACGCTGGGCATCATGCGGGAGATGCATCGTTGGGGTGCTCACGCGATGGTGATTACCGTGTGGTTGCACATGTATCGCGTCTTTCTGACCGGAAGTTACAAACCGCCGCGCGAATTCAATTGGGTGGTTGGGGTGCTCCTGCTGGTGCTGACATTGCTGTTGTCCTTTACTGGCTACCTGCTGCCGTGGGATCAGCTGGCCATCTGGGCGATCACGGTCGGATCAAACATGGCTCGAGCGACACCGTTCCTCGGGCATGAAGGCCCAGGCTTCCAGCTCTTGAATATCGGTGGCTTCGACTTGATTACTAATGGTAGCGATGCCCGGTTTATTCTGCTGGGCGGGCGATTTGTCGGTGAAATGACCTTGAATCGCTTCTATATTCTGCACTGCGTCGCGATTCCGCTGGTTGTGGCGATCTTGATCGCAATTCACTTCTGGCGTATCCGAAAAGATGGCGGAATCAGCCAGCCTTTGTAAGCGAGTGATCGAAAGGTCGCTGATTCAAGTTGCGTCGAATCGCGACTGTTGGTGTGGTGGATCGAATTGTCATTATTAATTTGGGCATGAAGGCGAGTTGCGACAACGCGTCGCCTTACGGTGGTATTCCGCATGGGACATAATTCCGATTTGACACCCCCTGTCATTTTTGGCCTCGGGTGGCTGTATTTGCTGCTCACGGTGATGAATGTCTGGTGGACCGCGCGCATTATGCGCACAGATCCGCATCGCGATAAAGAAGCGGCTGGCTGGGGCATGTATGCGGGCTTGTTGTTGATGGCGACGTTAGCCCATCTGACGGGGTCTTCAACGCCAGAGCATTTCCATCTCCGCATGCCGCAAATCATTCAGCAGGCCATTGACTGGTGTGCCGACCCCAAAATCTACTTCGCCGGCACGACCGCGTTGTTTATCGCTGTCGTCTGGTTACGGAAGTGGTTTATTCAGGAAACAGTCGCTTGGGTCCTGTTGAACCTGTCGGTTCTGTTCTTAACCTTGAGCATGACGGATTATGATTTCCGGCAGATCGTTGGCAAGCCTGACAACGTCCCGATCGTGTCCATGTTGTTTATTGTTGGTTTCTTCACGTGGTTGTACTTTAAGCGGGCAGTCGACAACGACGAACGCCGCGCTGCTGGGCGTCCGCTGTTCGAACAGGAAAAGAACGAGAAGATCCTGGTCTGGCCCGATCTGGTCTACACCGAATTGATCTGCATGGTGGTTTGCACGGTCGTGTTGGTGGTCTGGGCGTTGTTGCTACCGGCACCACTCGAAGAGCCAGCTTCGGCAGTTCAAACTCCCAACCCGTCGAAGGCCCCCTGGTACTTCCTCGGTTTGCAGGAAATGCTGGTTTATTTTGATCCCTGGATGGCCGGTGTCGTGTTGCCGAGCATGATCCTCGTGGGATTGATGGCGATCCCTTATATCGATTTCAATAAACTGGGAAATGGCTACTACACATTCAATGAACGCAAGTTTGCGATCCTGACTTTCATGTTCGGCTTTTTGCCGTTGTGGATTGGAATGATCATCCTCGGTACATTCCTGCGAGGTCCCAACTGGAACTTCTTCGGAATCTATGAGCCTTGGGATTCTCACAAGTTGGAAGTTCTGAATAACGTCAACCTGTCAGAATATTTCTGGCTGATCTGGTGCGGATCAAAAATGCCGACCGCCCCTGCTGGCTCAGACCAGCTGACTCAAACCGGCTATATCCTGACTCGCGAATGGCTGGGACTGGTGGCCTGTTTCGCCTACTTGGCGATTACGCCAATGATCCTGGCGGCGACGGTATTCAAGAAGTTTTTCATCAAGATGGGCTTTATCCGCTTCATGGTCTTCAGCAATCTGCTGCTGTTCATGGCGTCCTTGCCGATTAAGATGTTGCTCCGGTGGATGTTCCGACTGAAATATATTGTTGGAATTCCCGAGTGGTTCTTTAACATCTAGGTCTCCACGAAAAGCGTCGGAAACCGAGATGCGAGAGCAGGAATCGTTTCGCTTAGAGTTACCTTTGAGCGAAGAGTGCAAATTGACCAGAAACAGGTGGGCCTGGCCCACTAGCAAGACGCCTTACAAGGCTTATTGATATGCCCGCAACGGAAGAATATAGCTATAGTTTGCCAGGTCTGCACCGCGTGTTCGCAGCGAGCTCGATTGCGCTCCTGTTGGCCACGATTTGGATGATGGCTGCAGATCATGACGATGAATGGCGCGTTTATCAGAAGCAATTCCAAAAGCATACGGCCGAGAAATTGGAGGCCAAGGAAAAGCTGCTGAAGACACCGGAATTTACCGCGAAGGTCGATGAGCTGAAGGTTGAGATCGACGAAGCCAACAAGGCGTTGCGGAAGCATAATGCAGACTACGCCAAGGCTCAGTCGGTCTTTAATAAGGCGCAAGGTGACTTTACCCGGTTTGATAACGAAACACGTACCAAGCGTGCCGAACGCGGCAAAGCCCAAGCCGATTACGATCTCGCGGTTCGTGATGAGTTGTCGGCGAAAGAAATGGCGCGTCGCAAGAAGATCTTCGATGACATGAACGAAGATGTCGCGAAGCGCGAAGTCCTGCTGCAGGATAAGAAGGACGCTCTGGCAAAGGCGATTGCCGACGTCAAGACATTCGAGGCCAAAAAAGACGCCCTTGAAGCAGAGAAGAAGCGCACAGAGCGTGACTTTGAGATGAATCATAAGGCACTGGCCAAGATTCAGCCGGATACCTGGCTTTCTCGCTGGAAGCGGGCATCGATGGAATGGCCGATTCTGGATGGATTCAATTCGCACTTGAGAATTCAGCAGGACTGGATTCCCGGCTTGACTGTCAATTTGGGCGGCATGAAAGATGTGGCCCGATTCGATCGCTGCCGTACGTGCCATCAAGGCGCGGACCTGGTCGAGGCCGGCAACGCGCCGGCGTTCCCGTCGGATAAATATCCGCAGCCGTTTTCAACGCATCCACGACCGGACGTTTATCTGACTGCGGCGAGTCCGCATCCGGTTGGTAAGTTTGGTTGTACGATTTGCCACGACGGACAAGGGTCCGGCACGAGTTTTCAAAATGGTTCTCATACACCAAACTCCCCAGAC
>JAQGHT010000994.1 GCA_028291565.1 Planctomycetaceae bacterium
CGATCGTGAAGTTGTTCGCGGAATTGCCGCCGGTGATGCTATAGGTCAACACAGTCGGCACGTCAGGATCGGTCGCGATCACATTACCAATTGTGGTCGTGGCAGCTGAGTTCTCCGCAACATTAAACGACTGGTCGGAAATCACCGGCGGGGAATTGATCAGCATACTGGCCGTTGTGGCATCGGCAACCAATGGGGCCAATTCCACGTGTCCGACATTGTCATGGGCGATCGAATAGAAGCGGTAGGTATGTCCGTCGACACCATTGTACGTGGCCGATGTCGCGGCAGTAGCGGATTGCCAGACCGTGTAATCGCCACCATTGTCACTCACAGAGATGTCATAGGACGCAATACCAGATCCGCCGGCATCGTCGCTGCCCGACCAATTCACGGTGAAGTTGATGGGCGAAGTACTCGGCAAGGCCGTCACCGAACTCGTTGGACCACCCGCATCAATCGTGTTCAAAGCCACGGGTGTTTGGACGCCCGCATTGGAATCAAACACGATGGAAGTCTGCTCCGTGATCGCGGTCCCGGTGGGCAATGCCGCTTTCGGCTGCACAGTATAGGTGAAATAGCCTTGGCCATCGTGCGCCGCATTGTCAATCGGCAAGAAGCCAGCGAAAATCCCATCAGGCGGCGAATTGGTCAGCGGATCGAGAGACTCGAACTTCACATTTACGACCCCAGTGACTTGGTTCTCATCCAAGGTCACGGGGACCAGCAGGTTGATGCCCTGTGGGCGCAGATCGAGCGTCGTCTGATAGTGGAACAATCCCTCAGGAATTTGGAAATTGAACTGTCCGAATCCGAAGCCAGTGAACTGCAGCGTCGCCGGATCGAGGTCAGGATCGATGGTAAAGGTTGTACTGACAATCTGGGCCGCCGCTGTCGCTTGCGCGGGATCATTCTCGAAATCGACCCGATACGGCATCAATTGCGATGGAATAAACCCTTGTGGTCCGAAGCCTGCGGGGCCCACGAAATCATTTGGATCATTTGGATTCTTCTTATCCGTATTAGTCTTGCCTCCGTTTTTCTCCGTAGGAGCCTCATCGGGCGGACCTTCCGGCCCGCCGGGAATCTCGGATGTGGGATTGTTGGGATCGGCGGTTCCAATCGGTCGGACTGGAAACATGACGCAGACCATCGGAGCGTCCAAAGGTTCAATGGCCGGGGTTGGGTTCGCCGCACGGGATGCCAACGTGCCATATGATTTGGTGAGGTCCGAAGGGTTATAGCTCACGGTCGGCAATGAAGACGCGCTACAGCTGCAAGCTTGAAGCAACCGGTTGTAGAGTTCCAAAGCCGCACTCGAAAGGACGTCAAATTCTTTGATTGCACTACCCTGCATTTCAAAGGTATGAATGTCACTTGCAGCCTTACGTAAATTCTCCTTGGCGTCGGACATAATGGCCGCCGCTTCGTCCATTTTCTGCGCAAAAGAGAATCGGTTTTCATACAGAAATGGATTGGTCTGCGCATACGACGCGGGAAGGGAAATGAGCTTGACACTGTTGGCCCTCAGGGTTACAGCGATCTGAGCAAATCGCTGCGAGAGATCTCCGGCCACCCTATCCAGGTCATTGTTGGTCCCCGCAGCAATTGAGTCCGCAACAGAATCCGAAGTCGCCATCACATCGGTGATGGACTGCACCAAATCGCTGAAATCGAACATTGCCGTGTCTTCAAACCGAGCCTGTTTCAGCACCAGGAGAGGTGCCACGTGCGATTGAAGGTCCGCGTTTTCAAATCGGAGCGCGACATATCTGTCAACGAGGTCATCCTTGCTTATACGAAGTGTTCCATCTGCTTCATATTGTTTAAAACCGGCGCGAAGTTGCGATAAGGCTCGATTGGCATCGTCAAACGCCAAATTCGCGGTCTCTTTCAGGTTCGCCACCGCCGGAGTGTCCGGGCAGCTCAGAGAGTCAATCAGATTCTTATCGAGCGGGGCGAGGAACTGCGCGAAATCAGGAGTTGTAAAGCCAACAACCCAGGTGGGAGGCGGTAAATTAGCTGCGGCAGCTGCGGCCTGTTCTGGATCGGTGATCGCCACTGGCGTGGCGGACAAGTTGACGCCAGTGAGGACCTGAGACGCACTCAGCGTGACCGATACGGGTGCGGAGGCCTGATACCCGAGAATTGTGGCAGTCGCCGAATAAGTTCCGGCCGGCAGACCAGTGATCGAGTAGGTTCCATCGACGTTGGTGAACGCTGATCCCCAAACGATTCCCGATCCATCTTGAATCGTGACGGCAGCCCCGGACAATCCCCCCAGCGGTCCACTCACCAGACCGCCGACGCTGGAGTTGGCCGTGCTTAACGCGAAATCCTGCAAAGCAGCCGATGTTCCAACTGTAATATTCTGCACCAGTACACTGGTGTAACCCGCTGCCTGCACCAGGAATTCATGAAGTCCCGGGGCGACTCCGGTGAGTTGATACTGGCCCGAGGCATCAGTCACCGCAGTCATTCCGGCAGCAGGATTCGACAAATCGATTAACGAGACCACGGCATCGGCGAGTGGTGCGCCGGTCGCGGCATTACGAATTGTTCCGTGAAGACTGGAACCGGTGGAGAGCTGGAACGACAAGGTGCCCCCACTATTGGTGATGGCGATCGTTTGACTCGACACCACGTGTCCATCGGCAACAACCGTCAGTGTGTAGCTGCCCGGAATGGCATTTGCCAGATCGAACCCACCAGTGGAATCGGTCGACAGGATATTGACCGCGACGGAACCGGCGGATGGGTCCAGTCGCGAGATGAACACCGACGCACCAGCAAGGGGTTGGTTGGTGGCCAGATCGCGGACTGCTCCCGTGATGTGCTGGCTTCCACTTTGAAAGTTTTTGTTGGAAATCGTGTTGCCACTGGCCAGTGCGATTCCCGTAATCGTGGGAAATACCATCTCTGGTGAAGTTGCCACGAGTGCGTAGGTTCCGTCGATCAACACATCAAACGCATAGTGTCCCGCTGCATCAGTCGTCGTGAACAGGATTTGGGTTCCGTCTTTGATGAGAGTCACAACGACGTCAGGAGCCGGTGTCACGCCATCGGAACCGAAGGCCACGCCAGACACCATCCCG
>JAQGHT010001013.1 GCA_028291565.1 Planctomycetaceae bacterium
CTCCGGCTTGATCACGCCCCAAATGCCAAAACCCGACCGGCTGAAACCAGAGGGATGAGCTGCTGCTGGAGCGAGACTCTTCCAACCGCCATTCTCGTAAACGCAGTACGCTACTGACCCGACCGTCAACGATTGAAGGCTCTGACCCGGGTTCGCAATACGACTGCTCGGCTCACAAAGATAGTCGGGATAGACTCTGCCTGCGACAAAATGTTCTCGAATTCCAGGTGATATTCCTGAACCTGAGCTATAGAGGTTCCCGGCACTCTGAACTATTAGGATATCGAATTGGGCAGACAGCTCGTCGATTTCCGCAGCCCAAGCTGACATGTGCCGCGTCCGACACGGCGAGACTGTGTTCACAGAATGATTGAACAAGCGAGTGCCGCGCGGTCCCTTATGAAAACGCTCCACAACAGTTCGAAGCACTGCGGCGGGAAAGAGTTCGACTGGTAGTTTACAATCGGAGTCCAGGATGCGAGCGTTTTGGAGCCAGAACGGTAATTGGTGACTGCCGCTACGATGGATGGTCTCACCATATAAGACGGCCCCAGCGACACGAGTGCCGTGTCCAGCGGGCTGGTAATAGTCTCCCACGTCCGTTGATGCGTTGGGCAGGAAACAATGGGATGTCTCAAAATCAACCGCGTTTTTCAAAAAGAAATGCTCTTCCTGAATGCCACTATCAATAATGCAGATAGCCGGGGCATCTGAGGACGGCGCAGTCAAAATAATGCCTTGTTGTTCGCGAGCAGTCGTCGCTGATACACGCTGAGGCAGTTCGATGTCTTCAGGTTCGACAACTTCGAATATGAAAGGATAATTGAGCGCAAAATCGCGCAGACCTTTTCCGTTAACTTCGATGCGAACCGTAAAGCTGTCAGGTAACTTTACGGCCTCAACAACCATTTTATCGATGATGCTGTGGATTTTTCCTTTGTAGCTTTCAACGACAAAATAGTGTACTCGATCTTCTCGCTCAGCTTTAATATCGTCCCATGCTACGTAAGCTTCCGTTTTGGCTTTCGCCCAGTCCGCGAACTCTTTTGAATACACGGCAAGTCGTGCGGCCCAGCTAGCGTCACTTTCCCGTAATGATCGGTCGACTTTGGCAGGCGGCTCAGGTATCTCGACGGTCCCTGTACATGCGATTCCGACATCTACAATATAAATGGTGTCGTCCGCAATCGTTGGCCAAGTTTGAATCAGAGTATCCGAGAGTATGCGTTTCAGACGCTCTTGCTGGGCCGAGTCGTCAAACAATTCATGAATACTTGCAATGTCAGCGGACCCATAAACTTGGGTCGAAAAACCTCTTGCCAGATTAATGAATTCTGACAGTTGCAAATCTTCCGAAGCCACAATAACAAAACCGTCCTCCTGTTCAGAAACGATCTCAAACTTCAATCTCTTTTGAAGGGAGCCCAAATCTAGGTTTGGATCGATCTTGAGCAAAATCGGCATGCTCACAGCGAGAATTGGTAGACCTGCCTGTTGCCGCTGGGCCTGATTCACTTGCCAGTTATTGGTCGCAGACTTTGCTTTTACGACGAGCATGCCGCTATGCCTAGCCGCATTCAACTTGTTGATCTTTGTTTGAGCAGAGTCCTTACCACCGCCTTGAATCTTAGCGGCTCCATGGAATCGCATCAAAAGCGGGAGATGTGCAAACGGACTCGTGTAGTATGGTGGCATTGTTTACCCAAACGTCTCGACTTTGACGTCTCATTTGAAGAGAAGTCTTTGCGTCGCATGGCAAGTTTCCGTCATTGTTTGATGCCAAATTGAACTGTGGGTTGAACGGGGACACGAAAATAACTTCGAAGGTTCTCCGAACCGCTGACTCGGTCAACTCTAGATGAGACACACACTACATGCACCCGCAAACAAAGAACACCCTCTTTTAGTTACTATCACCCATTACGGTTTTGTGATTCGGTTCGCTTCAGCTCGGCAATCGCGGTGTTGAGGTGAGCGGAAGTCACCCGCTTTTGCCCCGCGAGCACGGCTGTTTTCGCTGCATCTTGCGCGGCTTTAACGACCATCGCGGCAGACTCGCCGGACAAGCTTTGGACGAATTGCGCCCAATCGAGTTCTTCAGCCACAGGCACTGCTGATAGCGTCATTCGCAAGAGTTGCTCGATCTGTGCTGCTCCAGGGGGCGGGACCAAGAATACGTCGTCAAATCGACGAAACAATGCGGCATCCAGTGAGTCTTCAACATTGGTGGTTGCAACCAACAAGCCCGGAGCGTCGTACTCCTCCATCAGCGTCAAAAGTGAATTGACAATTCTTGAGGCTTCCCCGATGTCTTTTGAGTTTGTTCGCGAGCGGGCAATAAAGTCGCATTCGTCGAGCAACAAGACACAGGGGCGTTCTTTGGCAGTATCAAACACCATTCGTAAGTTGCTTGCGGATTCGCCGAAATAGGACGAAATCAACGCGTCAAATCGAACCTTCAACAATGGCAATCCGACGTTCCAGGCAAGGCGCTTCGCTCCCAATGATTTTCCGCAGCCCGGTGGACCATAAAGCAGGACCGTCTTTCTCGGACGAAGTCCATAGGCACCGAGCCGTTCACGCGCGGCGAATTCCTTTTCGATCCGAGCGAATCGCGCATCGACTTCGTTGGGAAGCACCATATGGTGCTCCAGAGTTTCGCGCGGAATAAGTCCGACGAGCGCATCACCATGACGACGGCTGGTGGGCAGGTCTTTCAATCGCCCCGCTTCGCTCCCTGGATTTTGAGTTGCTTTCGCTGGCCGTTGTCGGGCCAGAATCACTTCCAGTTGCTCAGCGAGTTTAACATGTCCAACTTGTCGTTCAGAATCGATGACTGTCTTAGCAAGTCGTTCCAGATCCCCTTGGGAACCGTCTGCGATTGCGCGAACAATGCGTTTGAGGATCTCCGCGTTCATGAAGCACCCGCAGTGGTTTTCGTGTTCATCCGACAGGCACCTTCTCTATCAACCGATCTCGGAATGCAACTCCGACTATCGGGCTTTGAGATTCGTTCGCGGTCGCAAGGATATACCGCCACATATTCACATGCGATCAGAAATTGTGACTTCGGTGCTTTGGCATCTGGACACAACGAGACATCATTTGGATACCAGATTGCTCGATTCGACTTAGACAGAGTGCGACTTCCAAATACATGTGAAAGCCGTTGCACACCTGGATGAGTATCGCACCTTGACTATTTCAGTAAAGTTTATCACCCCGCAGCGGGCACGTCAATGGCGAATCATCTGCAAGCCATTGACCGAAAAGGGGTTACGAATTCTGCAGGACTCAGCGTCCTCAATTTCTCGGGCTGATACAAGATTGGATTCCGTGTGATATTGCATGGACATCGTGAATTCTGTTGATTGGATGCCAGTCGCCCCCAATTCGAGATTATTTTCATCGCGGACGAGTGCGACATCACTTCATTGAACAGCAAGTCGGTCACAACCCTGCTTATGCTCGACGGAGTCCAAATATGTTTTCAGGGCAAATCACATTGCCGAAGGTGAGCACTTCGTCAGCCTCATTCTCGCCGTCAGTTTCGACAGTTTCGTCGACGCAAAAGTGTACATGTGAATGCATTTCAGTGAGTAACTTGGCTCGATTTGATTGAGATGGACAGCTGGCGACTCTGGCGGCGAGTATTTGTGCAGCAATGTCACGAGTTCCACAAAGCCGGATGTAATTGCGATCGTAGGCGTTTCGCCCTTTATTGTCCTGTGCGTAGGGATCAGCCCCCGCATCCAACAGATTCTGACAAATGTCCCTGTGGCCTCGAGAGGCGGACAGCATCAGCGGTGAACTCCCTTTTCGTCTCGCGCGTTCACGTCCAACCTGCGCCGCAGATGCAGACGCACGGCGGCTTCCGTGCCCGCGAGGACCGCCATCTTGAACAGGAGATTGAGGCTGTTGCGGCGCTCCAACATCGTCACGAAATCTCAGCGTCGGTGATCACTCCGTTCAAACTGCGAAACCCATTGAAATTGGTAAAAATTTAGCGGAATGGCGTGATCCATTCCCCACCGAGCTCGTCTCGGTGGTCGCCGGGCTTTTCACTACGCGTCGTCCTTCCCGGAATACGTAGTGCAAAAGCCCGAATCCACTCAGGCAAGCTGGGTGGGGAATGGAGCAAGTTTTTTCGTTCTTCGCCAATCGGCTAAAGTGATACCGATTTCGGAATTTCCTGTGAACATTTCTGGCCGTGGGAATTCCACTGTACATCAGAATGACGCCGTAAGAAAGCCTCAGGGATCGCCAGTTTGTCACCTGGTGTCAGACCTGACGCCAAATTTCCGATCAGGCTGCTCCAATCGTATGGAAAAATCCGCCTCGCGCATTTCGGCGAGCGCGCGACCGAGGTGCTCTTGAAGTCTTATTGGGCGCAGCACGTTCGGCCCGGATCGATGAGTCGATACGCCGGCCGTGTTTCGAATACGGTTGTGGCAA
>JAQGHT010001016.1 GCA_028291565.1 Planctomycetaceae bacterium
ATTGCGAAGATCGACGATGGGTCAGAACCGGGCACGAACGGCAAGTTCCGCGTCACCCAGTCGGCAGTGAGTTCGACTGACACGGTCGTGGCCTACTCGGTCGGTGGTACGGCCACTCCTGGTGCAGGCAATGACTACACAGCGTTACCGGGAACGGTGACGATTCCCGCCGGCTCCACAACGGCCGATATTGACGTTGCGGTCCTTGACGATTCGATCCTGGAAGATACCGAGACTGTCACGGTCACTTTGACCGGTTTCACAGCCCACAATCCAGGAATCGTCTTGACCGCCGCTCCTGCGGACTTGACCGCAACTGTGAACATCACGGACGACGAACCGCTGGTCATTACCAGTTCGGCGACGGCGAGTGTCGCGGAAAATACTCCGGCCAGCACAGTGATTCTGGATGTCATTGCCACGCCTGTGGCCAATCACACAATTGCCTACGGCTTGACAGGACCCGATGCGGCCTTGTTCGCAATCAATTCATTGACCGGCGAAATCACGTTTTTGTCCAGCCCGAATTTCGAAGCGCCGGCCGATCAGGATGCGAACAACATTTACAATGTGACGGTCACTGCGACGATTGATTTCACTCCGATTCGCTCGACGTCACAGAATTTGTCGATCACAGTCACCGCGGTGAGTGACATCGCTCCTGTCTTCGTCAATTCGTCGCCAACATTCTCAATTTCGGAGAACTCGGCATTGGGTACAGCGGTTGGAACAGTCTCGGCGACGGACGGAGATTTACCTGCTGAAACACTGACCTATTCGATCTTCAGTGGCAATGTCGGCGGTACGTTCGCGATCAATCCGGCAACGGGGCAGATCACGGTCGCCGACAGCACGTTGCTCGATTTTGAAACGCACCCGACATTCAACCTGTCCGTCAAAGTGACAGACAGTGGCGTTGCGACGGGAACCGCCAATGTGACGATTCAGTTAACAAACGTCAATGAAGCATTGACGCTGAGTTTACCCAGTGCACCCCAGACCTATTTCAAACGAGGCGGCGCTGTGGCTGTCGATCCGGCCGCCAGTGCGTTTGATCCGGACAATGCGAACATCGATTTTAATGGTGGATCATTACGTGTCACGGATGCTGCCGAAATCGCTGACAAGAATGACCGATTGGGCGTCCTGAGTCAGGGAACGGGAACGGGAAAAATCAGCGTCAAAGGAAGCAAGATTTTCTTCGAGTCTTCATCCGACCTGATCGGTACAATCACCAGCGGCAATAACGGTGGACCGCTCGTCATCAGCCTGACGACCGGTGCCACGCAAACCGCAGTCAACGCCTTGCTGAAGACGATTAGCTTCCGGAATACGAGCAATTCGCCCCACATCGGCACGCGGAATATCACCGTCGAACTCACCAATGCGGCCGGGACGGAACATGCAACGGCTTCGAAGCTCCTGAATGTCGTCGATGGCAGACAACCGCCCGTGATTACGTTGTCCGGTGGTGCGTTGAACTATGTGAATTCGGCCCCAGCCACAGCCGTGGATGCCGCGGCAACGGTGTCCGATTCCGATTCACCAAACTTCAGCGGTGGGAAGTTGAGTGTGACATTCACGCAGGGTACGAGCACTAGTAATCAATTGAGTCTATTGAGCACAGGCGGAATCACGCTTTCAGGTAAGAATGTGCTGTTCAATGGGCACAAACTCGGGCGTCTGACACTCGGTAGCACATCCCTCAGTGTCAGCTTCAGCGATACAACGGCAACCCCGGCAGCGGCACAGGCACTCGTTCGAGCGATCGCATTTGGGACAACGATCGCGAATACCAACCTGGCAGATCGCGTGTTGTCGTTCCGCCTGACAGATGGCGATGGCGGATCGAGTGAGCTGGTGACCAAGACGATTCACGTTGGAAGTCAACCAATCTAAAGCGTTTTGTGCAACGGACCATTTCTCAGGAGCCTGTACTGGCAAACAATCGGGATTGAGACACGGAACAAATGCGTTTGAATTGGTTGGAAATACCTCGAAAGCAAGCGTCTGTTGTTCAATCCCAATGTTTGAATCCGTGGGAGAAAATGAGTGCGTCGTTGTGGCTCCGTTTCGATCAATTGTCCTTCTGTTCCAGTCTGTGAAAGATTTCTATTAGAGCGGTTTAACTTGAGGTGTGCCAGTTTGCAGCGATGATTCGTGCCCCTGCTTTAACGCTCTACTCGGCATTCAAAAGGTGCTTCTCACCGCTCAGTAAGCACTGCTTAACGACCGAGTACAGTCGTGAAGCAGTGGCACGCCACCGGCAGACGCAAGATTAAACCGCTATAGACAGGTAAGCGTCGGAGAATCAACAATTGTCGTGACGTGGGGGACGCTACTCGCGTCCCGCTGACGGGAGCAGCGAAAGCCACGACAGTTGTTCCTTCGCCTCTCGCCCGCCGGCTGGTCAATACGCTGTGATTCAGAGGGCATTTCATCGCCATTCGGTGTGTCACACCGAATCCGGAATTTGAAACGATCTAATACACGTTGCGACACGATTGTCAGCAAAAAGACACCTTTTCGGCCACTCGCCTGCGACCAAGCTTACCCAGCGTGTCCACGGCCTCTGAACCATCCCCGGCGAGCGTTGTGGCAGGGGATTCGAATCGTCTCCAATACTCGAAAGCATTTGGCTTACAAACCTGTGTTCTGGTAAAACAGGGACGGCGTGGTGACAAAATTCGTTGTCGAAATTCACGGATTGGGACGCGGCCTGGACTCACCTGAAAATGGGAGATCCCGTCATGGGTTTGCGTGAGTTTTTAGCTCGACTTTGGCCAACTTGCGTGGACGGGCCTGACGCAAATTCCTTGGCAAATCAGAAATATTCGGTTATTTACAGTGAAAGACCTACCGATTCAAAGGTGCTTCAATAATCCAGACAAGATTTTGAAACACAGAGAAACAGAGGGCACAGAGGCTTTCCAGTGAGATTTCTCTGTGTCCACTGTGCCTCTGTGTTTCAAATCTCTAGCGTTGATCGATCAGCTTTTTTGGAAAGATGGCCAAAGTCGAACTTTGAGCGGATGGAAATCACAGGACGACTTCGGCAGAAATTACTCGCCAATTGGGTACAAACTTGATTCTCGCCAATTGGGTACAAGACTCGATTACTCGCCAATTGGGTACAAACTTGATTCCTCGCCAATTGGGTACAAACTTGAGGCGACACTTTTTATTGATTTGCAGCAGTTTCCGTCAAGTTCCGTCCCTTCGGGGCTGGGATAGTTCAGACACTTGCTTAGTTTCCGGTCCTAAGGTGCGTGACACTGCTTCTGCTTGGAACTTCGGGAGTCGCGATTTGAAGCGAATGGAGGGCGGTGTCGAGCCACCGCACTCCAGGGTTACGTGTCAGCACGGCACACGATAATACGCGCGGTACCATTCGACAAACTTCCGCACCCCGTCTTCGATCGAAGTCGTGGGGCAAAAGCCGATGTCCCGTTTTAAATCGTCGATGTCGGCGAAAGTCTCGGGGACATCACCCGGCTGCATTGGCAACAGATTCTTCCGCGCCGGACGGCCAAGATTTCGTTCCAGCAGTTCGATCAAATACAGCAATTCGATAGGGCGGTGATTCCCGATATTGTAAATTCGATAGGGCGCCAAACTCGTCGCGGGGTCGGGCAGGGCGGCGTTCCAGTCTGGATTCGAAACAGCCGGACGACCAGCGACCTGGATCACGCCTTCGGCGATATCATCGACATAGGTGAAATCGCGACGCATGTTCCCATTATTGAAGACATCAATCGGGCGGCCCTCCAGAATGGCTTTCGTAAACAGGAACAGCGCCATGTCGGGTCGCCCCCAGGGGCCGTAGACTGTAAAGAATCTCAAGCCAGTCACTGGAATGCGGTACAGATGCGAATACGTATGCGCCAGCAATTCGTTGGCCTTTTTCGTCGCCGCATACAGGCTCAGCGGATGATCAACATTGTGATGGACGGAAAACGGTTGCGTCGAATTCGCTCCGTAAACGGAGCTTGACGAAGCATAAACCAGATGCTGGACCGGATACTTGCGGCAGCCTTCCAGAATGTTCAAGAAGCCTTGAAGATTGGAATCGAGATAGGCCTGCGGATTCGTCAGAGAAAATCGGACACCGGCCTGAGCGGCCAAATGAATCACGACTTCGGGCGTGTTTTCTGCGAAGAGGTGCTCGCAGGCCTCGCGCTGGGCGAGATCAGCGCGCACGAATGTAAATCGTCCCTCAGTGGTTAATTGCTGCAACCTGGCCAACTTCAGCGAGACATCATAGTAGTCGTTGAGGCTGTCGGCTCCGACGACGGACTCACCGCGTGCCAGCAGCCGTTGGCAGACGTGAAAACCGATAAATCCCGCAGCGCCGGTGACGAGGTAACGTGTCATGAAGATGATCGAACAGACTTGTGTCTGAGCATGCAAACGAATTGTTTCGCAGAATTCGTTGAATGCTTAAGATTCGTCGAGTTCCGCCAAATTGGAATTGAGGGTACCGGATATTCGCCATGATTCATTTGAATCACAGCGTGTCGACCGAGCGATTTCGTAGTTGAATTCGTGAGAATTCGGGCCAATCGACGCGTCCCGTCCGAAATCTCACGATTTCAGCTACAGGGAATTCACACGCCCAAATTCTTCATGGCGCTGTTGCACCAGTGGCAGGTTGAGCTTTTTGCCCGCTCTTTTTCTCGGCCGCCTGGGCCTCATGCACTTTGAGAGGCCGTTTCAGAAATTCACCCAACCGTTCGGTTTCCCGCATTATATAGAATATCGAGGTATAGTGTCCGGCGTCTTCCAGCCAAATGATTTCGGGTTCTCCCGCGGATTTCCAGAGCGCAATTGTACTGGATTCGGGGAAGATTTCGTCCTTGCGCGCTGCCAGCATCAAAATGTGCCGGCCGCGAAGCAGATGCCCGTAATTCGTCGGCTCGATTGGCTCGATCGCCTTGATGAAGGATTCCCGTGTGCCGCCGTCAAGTTCCCATTGTCGCCGAAGGTCGCCTGCTTCGGGATTTGGATTGTCCCAGAACGAGCGGGCCAGATTTCCACCCGCCAGTTGAATTCCCACTTTCCGAATCCGAGGCTCGGCGGCAGCCCCCAACGATGACATCAACCCCCCCAGACTAATTCCGGTAATCCCGAGGTCCTCGTCATCGACTTCCGGACGTGCTCGCAACCAGGCAATCGCCCGACGGATATCCAGCGCGGCCTGGGTCATCCCTTCCACGGTTTCAGGAACATGCTTGGACATCATCCGGCGCGGATGACCGGCCCGGCGACGTTCTCCATAATAGGGCATCTTAATAAAGAGTGCCGCCACACCTTTGCGTGCCAGAGAATTGGCGACGGTTTGCGAAAGTATAAAATCTCCACCCAAAATGTGCAGCACGACGACTGCGGGAAACGGGCCCGCTCCTGCCGGCTGAAAATACATCCCGTGCACGGTGTTGTTTTCTTCGATCTCGGTCTTCATTGGTGACGGAAAGGTGATCTTGGAAACTCGCACTTCGCCCCGCTGGCTTTCGACTTTCGCGGTGTAGGGAAACGAATGATTCTGCAACTGAAACCGAGCAGGAACCAACTTTTCCTGGGGTGTGGTGCTGAATTCGACCGCACCCGTTGCTGGAATTTCCGCATACTGCAAAACGGGTTTCGCAGCCGCGGGTTCTTCCGCGAATCCAAAGGCTGTCGAGAAAGCACATCCGCAAGCTAGACAAAGAGTTAGAAACGTTCGGAAGCGTGACGACACAGTTTTCAAACAGTGACTCATGGCAATTATCTGACCTTATAAAATGCTGACCTTAAATGTTGAAGCCGACTGAGACAGGATGTATTGGACCGGACAGCAGCGAAAAGTGTCGCAAAAACTCCACAAAACGCGCGTCATCAATTTGCTTGGCCCGATGATTGCACGACAGTTTGGTCTTACCGATTTCGACTCGACGGCTCAATCACATGGCGATCCTCAAAGAGCGAGACCGCTGTCGATTCGCCCCCCACTTATTACCATCCGCACCGAACCAGGTTGCACCCCAGCCACGAAGTCTTTCCGCGTCGAGTCAATCCTGAGATCATGTCCGCCAACAACGAGATTCTGACGCCTTCGTCGAGGACTCATGGACAGGGTTCGCTCCAGCACCTGCCTGATTGTTCACAAATCATTATCCTCAAAGCGATTGCATGCCAGATTGAACCTGATGAAGATTATCAGATCTGCAGAAATGCCGACAGAGACGATTGTGCGGATTAAGCGAAACTTGAGGCAATCGGCCTCGACGGCGACTTATTTCGGCAGGTCGCCGGCAAAGTCGTCACAATTGAGTTTGTTTACCGGATCGTTTTCTTTGTTGAAGTCCGAGTCTCCGGCCGATAATGAGGGCATGGAGCTGAGGCCGAATGGACTGGTTCCCAATCTTTTTTCAATGGATGGAACTTTATTCGTCATCCGAGTGTCCGTTATGAAAACTGGTGTTTTTTGAGGCGTGTTTGCCGCAATTGTGAGCTAGGTTTGAGATGTTGCGATTTTGCAACGCGATAATAGCGGCAATTGTGAAAGGCAAGTCAGTCTGAACTTTGAAAAGTGTGACGACCCGCAGACTGCCGATTACCAGAGTTGAGATTTTTTAAAAACGCTCCTGCACGATCTTTTGTCGTGACAGGTAATTTGATAAGATTTTTGCCGTTCACCGTGGTTCCCATGTTGAGAAGCCACTGGTGGACGATTCACAATTTGGAACTCTTTCCATGTCTGGGTGTACGGGGCCGGTTGAGGCGCCGGGCTGGCGGGTCGATGCAAGTCATCAAGCCGCCATTGAAGCTGAAGCTCCTCAACGTTCCATCCGCCAAAATTTGCGGTCCATGACCGTTGATGGCGTGCTGTTCAGTGTCATGGTGGGCATCGGCGAAAACTCGATTCCCGCTTTTGTTCTGGCTGCCGGGTTGGGTGAAGTGGCATCAGGATTAATCACGACTCTGCCGCTGCTGGCAGGTGCGTTACTGCAGTTGCTGGCGCCGCGGGGCGTAAAATGGCTTGGTTCACCGCGCCGCTGGGTGGTCGGCAGCGCGGCACTTCAAGCCGCCTGTTTCTTGCCGATGGCATTCTCGGCCTGGTCTGGCGGGATCTCGCTGTTTATGGTGTTCTTTCTGGTCTCCTGCTATTGGGGATTTGGAATGGCATCCGGTGCAGCCTGGGGCAGTTGGGCGGAAACCCTGGTCCCAACTCAAGTCCGTTCCAGATACTTCGCCCGGCGAACACGGTTCGTGCAGGCCGGTACGCTGGTCGGTATCCTGGCTGGAGGGTTTGGCCTGCAGTATGCCCGTCAGGCGGGTTTTGAACTGGCAGCGTTCGCGGCTCTGTTTGGGATCGCGGCCATCTGCCGTTTTGCATCTGCTCGTGCCCTGGGATCCCAAAGCGAGACGCCACCGAAGAAAGATGAACACAAGCATGTCGCGCTGTCAGACTTGTGTCGCCGCATCTGGAATGGTGGCCCCGAGCGATTCCTGGGCTACCTGATCGCCATGCAATTCGCCGTCTATTTCTCGGGACCGTATTTCAGTCCTTACATGCTGAAGCACCTGGAGTTTTCCTATTCGACGTACGCGATGCTGATCGGCAGTTGCTTCCTGGCGAAAATGGTCGCTTTGCCGTTCTGGGGACTGGTCGTTCAACAGGCTGGCGCACAGCGCTTGTTGTGGATCGGCGGACTGGGAATCATTCCAGTCTCGGGATTGTGGCTGGTTTCCACTTCTCTGCCGTTCCTGTTCGCACTGCAAATTGCAGGTGGCTTCGCCTGGGCCGCCTACGAACTGGCAATGCTGCTCCTGTTCTTCGAATCGCTGCGGCGTGACGAACGAACGGCCTTGATGACGCTGTATCAGGCTGGAAACGCCATTGCGATGGTGATCGGTTCGTTGTGTGGCGGAATGGTGATCAAATACTTTGGCCAATCATCCGCCAGTTACTTGATGGTCTTTGGATTGTCATCAGTCTTCCGATTCATGACTGTAGGCATTCTCTTGACTCTTCCAAGACTGAAGACGCAAACCCTGCCAGCAACGTTGCCGGTATTGGCCGCGGAACGCATCGCCGCTCCGATGGTTGCCGTGGAGCGACGACCGGCGCCGGTATTCGTCGAAGACTTACGCGGTCGCAAGCCAGAACCGCAAAGCGCATTAGCCAACTGATGGTCAGAAGCCAGCTTTTGTAAGACGGCAATCCAGAGCCGACGCGAGGCACAGAAAACACTGAGAGGGATTCCCGTCATCCCGTTCGTGATCTCTGTGCCTTTTTGTTTTTGAACCCCTGCTGGACCATCGTGGCAATCTGTTGCCGACCCCAATATCATACGCTTGGATGAGTCATCGCAAGTGTTGGAAACGACAACGATTTCACCAAATGATTTCGGCGGCGGGGTCAGATCTTCAGATTTCAATTTTGGGCCATTCAATCAAATCGTCACGTAAATCGGCGAGACGCATCACATTTGGAAGGCCAGCGTGAGTTCTTCAAAGGGGAAAGTTTATCTCGTTGGAGCAGGTCCCGGAGATCCGGGATTAATCACGCTTCGCGCGGTCGAATGTTTGCGGCGGGCGGATCTTGTTTTCTACGACGGGCTGGTCAATCCGTTGTTGCTGCGCCACACCTCGGCGACGGCCGAACGCACCTGCCGAGTCAGTTCCGCTGACGGACGAGCTTTACCCCAGGAAGAAATCAATCGGCACCTTGTCGCAGCCGCACTGGAAGGCAAGATCGTCGTCCGTTTAAAGGGGGGGGATCCTTATCTCTTTGGGCGCGGAACGGAAGAAGCGGCCGCACTGGTGGCCGCGGGCATTCCATTCGAAGTTGTTCCTGGTGTTTCGGCGGCACTGGCAGCCAGCGTCTATGCCGGCATCTCGCTGACCCATCGGGATCTCGCTTCCGCCGTGGCACTCGTCACGGGTCACGAAAACCCCGCAAAAACCGAGAGCGATCTCGATTACGCCGCACTCGCCCAATTCAAGGGCACGCTCGTCTTCTATATGGGGCTGCATCGGCTGGAGGCGATTGTTGAGGCTCTGGTGCGCGAGGGGAAATCGATCGAAACTCCAACCGCTGTTGTTTGCCGCGGTACCTGGCCTCAACAGCGCACAGTCACTGGAACTCTAAACGATATCGCAGCTCGCGTCCGTGCCGCCGACCTGCATGCTCCGTCGTTGATCATTGTCGGGGAATGCGTTCGCCTGAGGGACTCTTTGCAATGGTTTGAACAACGTCCCTTGTTCGGCTTACGAATTGGCATTACTCGCCCTGAAGGTCAGACAGACGATGTGATCGACCGAGTTTTGGAATTGGGTGGTGACCCCGTACTACTACCGACTATTGCCATTTTGCCTCCGACAAATTGGGATGCCGTTGATCGAGCATTACAAGTGCTCGACACCTTCGACTGGATCGTTTTCACGAGCGTTAACGGAGTCCGTTTCCTGCTCAATCGGCTGTGGGAGCAGGGTGGAGATGCCAGACACTTCTCCCGGTCACGGCTGGCTGCGATTGGATCGGGAACGGCAGCAGCGTTGGCGGAATTTCGACTCCACGCCGATCTCGTTCCCAATTCCTTTCGGGCCGAGGCGCTCGCAGACGCACTAAAACCGCATGTTGCAGGCCGTCGCGTGTTATGGGTTCGCGCCAGCCGAGGCCGGAACGTGTTACCCCTGGAAATCCGTGCTGCGGGGGGCACGCTCGAGGAACTTGTTGTCTACCAGAATGTTGACGTGCCGGAACTTCCGTTAGAAGTGATGCAGCAAATTGAAAGCGGAAGTCTGCATTGGATCGGCCTGAGCAGTCCGTCGATTGCCCGCAACTTCGCGGATAAATTGACGCCCACGGCGAAGGCTCAGATTGGGCATCGAGTCCAACTGGCCAGCATCAGCCCGGTCACCACTGCCGCCGCGGTGGAAGCGGGATTGCCGATTTCCGCTGAGGCAACCACTTACACTTGGAATGGTATTCTCGATGCCATCATGAACCATCACGGCGTCGTTCCACAAGTATGAGACAATTCCCGGCCACGAATTGGCCGATGGCATCGTAAATCCAGCGCTCATGACCGTTCACCAGGATCCTGCAATGCCTCGTATCGCCCTGCTGGCATTTGTGTTTCTCATCGCCGCTCGGGGAATAATCTTTGCCCAAGGTACGGCAGCCGATTACGCTCGCGCCAATCAGCTGCACGAGGTGACTCGAAACAAAGTCTCTCGCTGGAAAGTTGATCCACATTGGCTCGAAGGATCGCCGCAAACGCAATTCTGGTATCGCAATGACCTGCCTGATCAAGCGCGTGAATTCATCCTGGTGGACGCGGTGAAGGGAACTCGAGCACCCGCTTTTGATCATGCGAAACTCGCCGGATTCATCGCGGAAAAACTCAAACGCGAAGCTCAACTCACCAAGCTCCCGTTCAACGAAATCGCGTTCCTCGACGCGAACACCGCGATCCGCTTCAAGATCGACAAGCAATCTTGGAAGTATACGCTGCAATCCGGGGAACTCAGCGAAACGGAATCTCCCAAAGAGGAGCCGCGTCCAGACCGTCCACGGAAGCGTCGCGACCAACGAGAACACGACACCGATCAAAGCTCCCCACGAACGCAAGATTCTCCAGATGGCAAACTGACAGTTTTTCCCCGAGATCACAACCTGATTCTGAAAGTGAAACAGACCAACGAAGAAGTCCCTCTTGCTACTGACGGCTCTGCTGAAGACGATTACGAGTCCGGAGTCTATTGGTCGCCGGACTCGAAGCGTTGCGTTGCCATCAAAACGAAAAAAGGGCAATCGCATCCGGTCTACCTGGTCGAATCATCTCCTGCAGACCAATTGCAACCCAAGCTGCATCAGCATGACTATCTGAAGCCGGGAGATCGCATTGCACAGCCCAAACCGAAGCTGTTCGACATCGAAAAACGCCTGCAGATCACGGTCCCCGATACGTTATTTGCCAATCCCTGGACAATCGAAAACGTCCGTTGGACATCCGATTCGAAACACTTCTCATTTCTTTACAATCAACGTGGCCACCAAGTTCTGCGAATTATCGAAGTCGATTCGCTAACAGGCGAAGCACGCGCAGCGATTATCGAAGTGAGTAGTACTTTTATTGACTATGCGTACAAACAGTTTTCGCAGATTCTCGATGCTACGAACGAAATCCTGTGGATGTCGGAGCGAGATGGCTGGAATCATCTGTATCTTTACGACAGCCAGACTGGACAGGTGAAAAATCAGATTACGAAAGGCAATTGGACTGTTCGGAGAATCGAAAGAGTCGACATTGAACAACGTCGCATCTGGTTCAGCGCCAGCGGAGTATTCCCAGAACAGGATCCCTATTATGTCCACTACGGTGTTGTCAGTTTCGACGGGCAGGGACTGACCTGGCTGACTCGGGGTGATGGGACACATCAAATCGAGTTCTCTCCCGATCGGAATTTCCTGATCGATACTTATTCCCGAGTTGATCTGGCTCCGGTGACGGAATTGCGTCGCGTAACGGATGGCTCGCTGGTCTGCGAGCTTGAAACAGCCGACTGGTCGGCTCTGTTGGCGACCGGATGGAAGACCCCGGAACGTTTTGTCGCCAAAGGACGTGACGGAAGCACGGATATTTTCGGTGTGATTTATCGACCGACAAATTTTGCTCCCGGTGCGGAGAAAAAATATCCCGTCATTGAATGCATCTATGCGGGGCCGCATGGTTCCTTCGTCCCCAAATCGTTTTCTGCGTACCATCCTCCCCAAGCCATGGCGGAACTCGGTTTCATCGTCGTACAAATCGATGGCATGGGAACCTCGAACCGTTCCAAAGCCTTTCAGGATGTCTGCTACAAGAACTTGGGCGATTCAGGATTCCCGGACCGCATCCTGTGGATCAAAGCAGCGGCACAAAAATTTCCCGAACTGGACCTGAAACGAGTCGGTATCTATGGCGGTTCCGCGGGCGGGCAAAGTTCCACGCGGGCACTGCTGGCACACGGTGATTTCTACAAAGTGGCCGTTTCGGATTGCGGCTGTCACGACAATCGGATGGACAAGATCTGGTGGAATGAACTGTGGATGGGCTCTGAAATTGGCCCGCACTACCACGAACAATCGAATGTCACTCAAGCCCACAAACTGCAGGGCAAACTGATGCTGGTCGTCGGAGAGCTCGATCGCAACGTCGACCCCGCCTCCAGCATGCAGGTGGTGAACGCGTTGATCAAGGCCGACAAAGACTTCGACTTCTTAATCATTCCCGGCGCCGGACATGGAGCCTGTGAATCGCCCTATGGACAGCGTCGTCGCCAGGACTTTTTCGTGAGGCATCTGCTCGGAGTGGAACCTCGGAAATAGAGCGTAACGGATGGGATTGCCTGATTGAAATCAATCCCTGATGCTTTGGCAAGCGGGCATATTTTCGCTATAATCATGTGTAATACCAATGTGTTATGGCAAGGCTGAATGCAATTGCGTCCAGTGCGACTTAACTCTCTTTGCCCTAATTACGAGGCATCTGATGATTCGTCCAGCAACATGTCCGATCTGTCAAAAACCGTTGGTCCAACCGGATGGAAACATGCCCGCAACCGACCCGTTTTGTAGCAAACGTTGTCAGCAGGCGGACCTCTATCGTTGGTTGACTGGGAAGTATGCCATCGTCGAAGAGCTGTCGCCTGATCAATTGGCCGAGCAGATGTTTCAAGATCAAGATCCTGAATCCCAATTGGATTAGGCTGAGAGCCAAATCAACATATCCCGTTAGGCGCCGGGCTAGTAACCGGCGCTGCCACAGAAAGTTTCATCATGTCGGAAGAATCTCGGCCGGTTGTCCTCGTCACAGGCTCTGCTACGGGCATCGGCCGGGCCACGGCCTGTCGTTTCGCGGCGAAGGGCTACGATGTTGTAGTCAATTATTCACGTAGCGAAGCCGAAGCCCGCGAGACCTGTCGCATGGTGGAGTCCCTGCGGGCCAAGACACTCTTGATCCAATGCGACATCGGTGACGATGCCGCAGTCTGCAAGATGTTCGAACAAATCGAGACCACATTCGGCAAATTGGATGTGCTCGTGAACAATGCCGCGACAACCCACATCGTCGATCATAAGAATCTGGAAGAGATGTCCGAAGACAAGTGGGACGATATCCTGCGAGTGAACGTGAAAGGGACATTCTTTTGCATTCGAGCTGCAGTGCCGATGCTCAAGAAGAGCGGCGGAAACGTCGTCAGTGTGAGCTCGGTGGCCGGGATTGGAGGCGAAGGCTCCTCGATCGCCTATGCGGCACGTAAAGGGGCCGTCAACACGCTCACCAAGTCACTGGCCCGCGCCCTGGCCCCGGAAATTCGTGTGAATGCAGTCTGCCCCGGTCCGGTCGATACACGTTGGCTGCGAAAAATGATGAGTGGTGAACAGATTGTGCAGCGCACCGCGTCTTATCCATTACAGCGGGCAGCTCAGCCAGAGGATATTGCCGATGCGATTCTTTATCTGGCAACAGGAACGACATTAACGACCGGTCAATGTCTAGTGGTTGATGGTGGCCGAACGATGTAGGGACATTTCCAATTTGACTGTAGCACGGACATTCCTGTCCGTCTCACGCTCTGTCCTGCCGAACGATTTGCGAAAAAGAATAACTACAGCGGTTTAACTTTGGATCTGTCGGTGACGTGCCACTGCTTCACGATTGTGCTCGGTGGTCGTTAAGCAGTGCTTATGGAGCGGAAAAGCGGGACAATCGAGGTTAATCCGCTGTTATAGGACGGATATTCTTGCCCGTCCTGTCTGTCGCAAATCGCTC
>JAQGHT010001033.1 GCA_028291565.1 Planctomycetaceae bacterium
CATCGAGATGGCGGCGCTAACGACACGACCTTCTCGTATAACCAGGGGCAAGTCAGTGTCAAGAACGCCCTGGGGAATACGACGGTCTATTCGTTCGATAATCGTGGCTTCCTGCTAAAAGTTCTCAATCCGCTAGGGAACACAGTGAGTTATGCCTACGACCTCAATCTCAATTTGATCAAGACGACCGACGCGGCGGGAAACACTTATGCCAATACCTATGACGCGTTCGGAAATGTGACCAGTAGCACGGATGCATTAGGACACACGGTCGCTTACACCTACAGTCGTCAACATGATCGGCTGGTGTCCGTTACGGACGCAAAGAGTAATACGACGCGCTACGGGTATGACGGCAAAGGTGATTTGACATCTACAACCTATGAGAATGGTACGGTGGCAAGTGTGGCGTATGACCCGATCGGAAACGTTGAGAGTTCGACCGACCAAATGGGCCAAGTGACGCAATACACCAACGATGCCGCAGGCAATGTGCTGACCGAGAAGTTTGCTGATGGAACTCAAACGACGTTTAAGTACGATTCCCATGAGAATCTAATCAGCGCGACCGACGCGAGCGGGGCGACGATTTTGGCCTATGACGCCGGAGATCGGCTGACAAAGATTACCTACCCCAGTGGCCGGTACTTGCAGTACACCTATGATTCGGCTGGCCGGCGCACGCAAATGGTCGATCAGACCGGTTTTACGGTAAATTACAGCTACGACATCTTGGGAAATCTGTCCAACCTGACAGATGGGATAAACGATTTGATCGTCCAATACACGTACGACATCGTTGGGAGACTGAGCCGGGAGGATCATGGTAACGGCACATACGTGACCTACGCTTATGATGCAGCCGGCGACCTTCTGCATCTGGTGAATTATGCACCGGATGGCTCTGTCAATTCACGATTCGATTACTCCTATGACAGCCTGGGCCGGCGAATTACCGAGTCGACTGTTGACGGAGCCTGGACTTATACCTACGACGCCATCGGCGAATTGACTCATGCTGTGTTCACTTCGACGAATCTTAGCATCGCAAACCAGGACCTGGTGTACGCCTACGACGCGGCGGGAAATCGAACACATACGATTATCAACGGGGTGACCACCGCATACACGGCAAATAACATGAACGAGTACACGCAGGTTGGTGATACACATTACACTTATGATGCCGATGGCAATCAGATAGCTGCAACGGATCCCCTCGGCACGACAAGTTATACTTTTGATTTACAGAGCCGACTGATTAAAGTAACCGGAGCTACGGGATCTTGGATTTACCAATATGATGCTTTGGGAAATCGAGTGGCGACAACATACGGTGGGATCATGACTCAGTATCTCGTTGACCAGACGGGACTTGGAAATGTTGTCGCGACATTAAACAGTAGCGGCGGCCTGATGTCCCATTATGTTTATGGAAATGCACTGGCAAGTCAAGTGACCGACAATGCCGCAGTGTACTATGACTTCGACGGAACCGGGTCATTAGTTGGCGTGTCGACAGCAGGTGGAACGTATTCCAACAGTTATGCGTACTCTCCATTCGGTCAATTGATCGGATCAATCGAATCAGTCTCCAATACGTTCACATTCGATGGCAAGTGGGGAGTACAATCTGATGGCGCGGGATTGACCTTCATGAGAGCGAGATACTATCGAGCTTCTGAAGGAGAATTTATTTCGCGGGATCCACTCGGAGTGGCTGGAAACGGAGCAGGCATTTATGTTTTTGCAAACAGCGATCCGACCGACGAGGTGGACCCAATGGGGCTGAACCCGATGCTCCTCGTGCCTCTCATTTGGCTCATCGTGCGATTGGCGCCGATGGAACCGGAGCTCGTTGATCTCACTGAAAGCAAGATCGAGCAGGTAGAGGAGTCTGCAGTTGTGGCGGGGGAAAAGGCAGGGGAGCTTAGGATTGAATTAGAAGAGTTTCTCGAAAAAACGCATTTGGGCCATGTGGTTGAAGATCTCGAGGAGCGAGCGGAATTAGCTGAAGCGTCCGAGGGTGTGGCGGAAACATATGCGGCATTACGCGCGGTACCGGCATTGGTAATTCGTACTGGTGTACTAGCAGCGGAAGGAGGAGGAGCATTTTTCGCTATACTGCTTTGGCCAAGCTCAATTGGTCCCGAACCCCCGCCTAGTGCCTTATTTGTTCCAGGTGGTGGATCATCATCCAGATCCGTAACTCCGGCCGCTCCTAGAGATCCAAATTCTACTTCAGGCCCTTCTGGATTCGGCACGCAGGCATTTGTTGACTCATCTTCATTTCTTCCATATAAGATTAATTTCGAGAACGCCCCCAGTGCTTCTGTTCCGGCGCAGCGAGTTGTGATCACGGATCAACTCGATTCAAGATTGGATTGGAATTCATTTCAATGGTCGAGTTTCACGTTCGGTGACAACGTCATCGCGATCCCGCCGAATACGCAAAACTATCAGACCACGGTGCCGATGACTTATAACGGCGTGACGTTCCGTGTTGTGATCAGCTTGACGCTAAACCCAGCAACAGGTGTCATTACCGCAGTCTTCCAGTCTCTCAATGCGCTGATTCCAGGTGATCCTCGTTCCGAACTGCCGCCGAGCGTGTTGATCGGGTTCTTACCCCCCGAAGATGGCACCGGTCGAGGCAACGGGAGTGTGAGCTATTCGATCAGGTCCAAAGCGGGACTTCCGACGGGAACACAGATTCGAAATGTTGCCTTGGTCACATTCGATCAGAATTACAGCACTGCCACCAACCAGGTCAGTGAGACTGATCCATCTCAAGGGACTGATCCCACGAAAGAAGCCTTGGTGACGATTGATTCGGGGCCTCCTACCGCAGCCATGGGGCCGCTGCCGTCGACTGTTTCCACCGGTGACTTCACGATTTCCTGGTCTGGGCAGGATGATGACGGAGGCTCTGGGGTCGCTACGTATGATATCTATGTCTCGACTGACGGCGGAGATTGGATGCCGTTGCTGGTCAATACCACTTCGACATCGACTACGTTCCACGGTATCGACGGCACGACCTATCAATTTGCGGCTGTTGCCACGGACAATGTGGGGCAGCAGGAACTCGGAGTTCTTTCGGCTGAAGCGACAACCAAAGTGGTTATAGCGGTTACGGGACCGACCGATATCACACTCTCGAATAGCTCCGTGAGCGAGAACTTGCCGAGTGGCACAACTGTGGGAGTCTTTTCGACGACTGATTCCAATGAGGGAGGTACGTTCACCTACAGTTTCGTCACCGGGGCTGGATCAGAGGACAATTCCAGCTTTTCCCTGGACGCCAGCGGTCACCTGAAGGCTGCCGCAAGCTTTGACTTCGAGACGAAGGGGACTTATGAGATTCGTGTTCGCACCACCGATCAGGCAAACCAGACGTTTGACAAGCAATTTACGGTGACAGTGACAGATATCAATGAAGTACCTGCGATTCCGGCAGGCCAGTCTTTCAGTGTCATGTCGAACGCGACAACAGGAACGGTGATCAATACGGTTGTTGCCACGGATCCGGATACTTCTGGTCCGAATAGTACGAAGACTTTCAGCATCACGGGCGGCGATGGAACCGGCGCTTTCTCAATCAATTCTCAAACCGGCCAGATCACGGAGGCCAATGCCGCGGCACTCTCGGCATTGAGTGGCCAAGTGATGACCTTGCAGATTACCGATACCGATGGAGGCTCTCCTGCTTTGTCGGCGGTTCAGAATATCTCCATAACCGTCACGAATGCGGCACCGGTTCTCGCGACTCCAGGGCCGATTGCAACTTATATTGGCAAGGTGAAGACACCCGTCAAAGTCTTTCCGACGCTTTCCGTGACGGACTCGGAGGGAAGTGCGACGCTTGCCAGCGTTGTGATCAGCCTTCCATTAGGAGCAGCCAAGAAAAATCCCGATGTCGTCACTCTGCCCGGTCTGTCTGCAATTGGAACCAGGGCAGATGCTGTTGTTTCCGGTCGCTTGCAGATCACCGTCACTTTGAAACCAGGTGCGACCACGGCTGTCGTACAGACAATACTTGACGGCATGACCTTTCAGACTAAGGGCGCAGGATTAAAATCCCTGAGCCGCAATTTCCAGGTGCAGGTCACAGATCAATCAGGACTGCACAGCAACGTGATCAGCCAGACCGTGAATGTCGAGAAGAAAGCGCCCAAGGTCAAGAAACCGAAATAGGTCAGTAATGACGCTTCGAATGCAACTGGACGAGTTGATCCATGTAGGATGGACACTCCTGTCCGTCCTGCGGCTCCGGATGACGGGCAGACGCATGCATTCCCAAAATGGCCCGACGGATGTTTCTGTTCGTCCCATCCCAGGCCACGTCGCTCGAGGACGGACAGGAGTGTCCATCCTACTTCAATGCTTCACGACACGGAGTGTCGTGAAGCATTGCCGTGAGCGGCACGGCGCTAGCCGCTGGTTATTCACGATCGACACACCGGTGGCTAGCGCCATTCCGCTCTATTTGCTTAACATGACCCGGTAGCCCGCATGGACGATCTGCCAGCCTCGCTCTAATAACAGGGGGATCAGACGGGCTCCTTTGCGGATGAAGGCGCCTGCGTTCCAGGGAGCAGGATCAAACGACCATCGAACCGATCCAATAATGCGGAATAGAGTTCACTCGTGATGGAGTCGGGAAGGCACTTTCGAGCCCTGGTCTCTCGAACGGAGTCTGGCACCACACAATTCAGATTTGGCGGATTGACGCCGTCAAGAGAATGGAAATCTTGCCCCGCCAATTCTGAATTCTGCTGTGCCAGACCCCTTGTTGCTGCACCATTCTGACCATACCGCAGCATGTCGCCGTCAAGGATACAAAATGTGCAACGTCCAGTCATGGAACTGAATACGTTCGAAACAACGATGAACGGTTCACTGAATTGCGTGTCGAAAACAGACGCACGCACTTTTCTTGAGTTCGAGCATTTTTCAGATCAAGGATTTCTCATCATTGGAGTTTCAGGCTTGAATGCATCAATTTCATGAAGAAAAAGGACTCAAAACACCTTGCCATTCGGCGTGTCACACCGCATCAAAGATTTTATTTGTACTTGAGACGTCCAATCGAAAGTACTGGAAAATGAGACGATTGACTGGGCACGAGCGAGAAAACTCGAACCTGCGGGCTGATCTGGACCCCTTGCGGGCTTTTTTCTGAGTGCTCTGACGTGATTAAAATTGACCAGCCTAAACTCGGCTTTGGCACTATTACAGAACAACGTGATCAATCAATGTTTGAGATTTTGAGACCCCGAGACACAGACTTCACAGAGAAACCTCGCTTGAAAACTTCC
>JAQGHT010001066.1 GCA_028291565.1 Planctomycetaceae bacterium
CCACACCACCACCCCCTCCTCCCACACCACCACCCCCTCCTCCCACACCACCACCCCCTCCTCCCACACCACCACCCATTCCTCCCATGCCACCACCCATTCCTCCCATGCCACCGCTCATTCCTCCCATACCGCCGCTCATCCCTCCCATACCGAAACCCATCCCTCCCATGCCACCGCTCATTCCTCCCATACCGCCCCCCATTCCCGGGAAGTGTCGATTTCCCAGGCCGGCATTCGCGGGGTTCCGAAAACGGTGTACCAATCCCGTTGCCGGATAAATTCGTAGTGGTTTCATCAAGGTGGCGTCGGCTTTAGTCGTGATGACTAGTGCGTCATGGCGAATCTGATAGCCGAGATTCCTTGGTACCAGCAGCCAGGAAAGCGCGTCACCCCATTGCGCATTGTCGACTTCTAAATTGACATCTTGAGTGTCGGTTGAGATGGTTTCCTCTTGGAGCTTGTCGTTCCGGATCACGATGTTTTCACCGAGTTCCTGGCGAAGTCGATTGGCGACATCGTTCAGAGTGGCGTCGACAAACTTGAGACTGACGGGCTTGCGAAGTTTCTCGTCGATCCTGCGTTTGACGGCGAGTTCACGGTCCAGTTGCGAATCGTAAAGATCCGCCATTTCAAACTTGGGATTGGCATCGAGCAGGTTTTGTAAAGGATAGAATCGCAACTGATTGTTAAGTCGCGAGTCTGCCCGTGTCGTAATCGTTATCCTACGAGGGCGCACCACAACGTCCAGATTTGATGGTTCCAGGACGATGGACAGAGCGTTTTGCAACGTCACTCGTTTCAACGGAGGAATGACCAATATCCGGTCAGTCGCGATGGTTTCTTCTTCAAGTCTCACCTTATCAATGAACACATTCGTACGAAGTCGCGGTTTCAGCCATTTTGCGAATTCCTCGATTGTCATCTCGCCGCCGGGCAGATCGACTTCGCGGAGCAGTGCCTCCCCCAAGGGATTTTGGCCCGTGATCGATTCAGGCAGGGCTTGCTGAGCCATCAGGATTCGGTCCAAGCCAAACAGCATCGGCGCGTGCGTGACGGTGGGATCAAACCACTGTTTGCGCAGTCCAAACTCGTTCAGTGCGGCATCTTCTTTTCGTGCCGCAGATAAGACATCACGCAGCTGGCGATATTCGGGACGGCCCTGGGCGCGCAGATTGAGCAACAAATTCAAAGATCGATCGGCCGAGTCCAGCCGCCCCTCATCCAGCGCCAGACGCACGGATTTAAAAAGCTCGTTGACACTTTCCTCAATGTTCAAGTTATCGGCAGCATTCGCCGTGACTTGCTTTCCCAGACCGCGCAGCACGCGTTCCGGTGCCGCGTTCGCGATCCAGTTCCGGGGCAGCGGCTCGACCAGTGGGACACCTTTGGCCGACCAGTATTCCCGTCGGGCCTGCCGGGGAACTCCCCACAAAATATATTCCTGCTCATTTTCGAGGACCAGAAATGCTGTGTAGGGAGTCAGCAGATTCCATTCGCGACTCAAACGAACGATGGCGTCCAGAGCAATTTGATTGCCGCCTTCCACGGTCGGAGCGACAAAAATCGAATTGAGATGCTGGTAACGTTGCTCCGCCCAAAATCGGCCCACCAGATGGTCGTTGCCATCAGCCGCAGCAGTCAATTCGGCAGACTGGGCCACTCGTTGTGCCGAGGAATCCTCCACAGAGTAACTCAATTTGATCTTTGTCGGGGCCGGCATCCGACCGGTAATGTAGATCGTTTCGCCAGGCAACAGGCTGGGAGCCGAATAAATATCCAAACCCGGGATCATCGAGCCTGATTCGACAGCCTGAACCTGGAGTTCCTTCACAAACGACAGGCTGGGAGTTCCTGCCAAAACCCATTCGAAGAACTGTTTCTGCTCCGCCGTCTGAATTTTGAAATCAAAACAGCGTCCGCGCGCGGCCGCCGAAAGCTGTTGTAGCGTTGTCCCTGACTGGATTTGGTCTGAGGCGTTGTTCGCTGAGGAATCGGCGACCTGGGACGATCCGTTGCCTGCGCCCGATTGCGGCGACACAGTCGCTTCCACGGCAGGCTTCGAAAGTTCGACTGCCCAGAAATTGACCTTCGCCTTGCTCAGTTCCAATTGGCAGTCGCGCACAATTGCCGACTTGGCAGCTCTCGAGCTATTGGGCGTTGTGTCGAGCCCCCGGCCGATATAGACCACGAGCTTTCGACGAGTGCGGTCCGCCTCGGTTTTGGAGCTTTCCGTAAATTGTGCCGAGACCGATTTGCAAGCCTCCAGCAAGTTCAAGCTGCCCAGGCAAAACTGTTGCTCGAATTGGCTCATCGCAGCCGCCGCTTGAGGCGAACCGGGTTTCAGCCAACCCTCATGCAGCCCGCGAGGACCCGCGTCGACACAAACGAGACGGAACCGGTCCTGTTCGCGAAGATTGGAAACGAGTGAGTAGAGTGCCGGCCTTACGGTGTCGAGTGATTCCATCGCGGATGAAGTTTCCGCCAGAATCAGGATATCTGCAGGCTGGGACTTTGCGGCCGCAACTGGCGCTTGAAGTTCCGCCAGAAAATAGGTGGCAGGTTGGTCGTTCCAGGGATCCTTATCATATTGCATGTTGCCCTGCGGCCCCAAGACCACAAATCGTCCTTTGTCATTGCTGTTGGTATCCTTTTCCAATTTCAAAGGTTCAGCGACCAGGCTGCGATACGTCGTGGGGCGTTGAGGCAAAGATTGCTGGAAAGCCAGCATGAAGTCGCTGGTGGGACGATAGTGCCGCCTGGAAAAATCGAAACCGATCTCATTCCGGCCGCGCGCGTCGAAATTGACTTCGGGATGCGTCGGCGATTGGACCGAAGCGAAAGGAGTCGGACCGTGAATCGCTCCGTGGAACCGGAAATCCCAGATCGGTTCCAGATTGGAAAGCATCGGCAACTGAAGGTGAAATTGGCCCCCTCGGCCTTCCAGCGGCAATGTGTAATTGAGCAGAATTCGTTTGACGTCACGTGGAAAAATCGGGAAGACGCGCATCTTGAACAAATTATCACCGATCTGTTCCAGGATCGCGGGGTCTCTTCGCTGTCTGACGATATCCGAATAGACCTGATTCGCCTTCCGGCGATCGATGACTTCGCCTTCGATCAAGTCGGTGGGCGTCACGAACATAGCGAATCGTGATACCGACGCTCCGGGAGGCAGATTGAAAATGAATTCGCCCTCTTGCTGCGTGGCCAACGGGTTGAAGAACGCCTGATCGAGTTTGACCAACGCGACGGGGGGCCGTATTTCGAGTTCCGCGTGATAGCGGGCAATTCCCAAACGCGTCTGCGACTTGCTTTGAGGATCAGTAATGACCAATTGCCCGGGCCCCTGGCCCTGCGGCAGTGATGTGGTCCACGCTGCCAGTTGATCCGCTTGGGTTTTCACCAAGTTCACAGTGTCCCCCAGAAGCTTGTTATCGCGCCAACTACGGGTGGTCATTTCTGCAAGTTTGACTGGCTCCATCCCAGGACTGGAGACTGTTCCAGATCCCTGCAATGCGGAAACCGACACGCCATTTTCCGCAAGCAGAATCGTTTCGACTCCTGCCGCACTGCCTTCAACGGTCAAGCCTCCGGCCAAAACCGTCCATGTCCGCTCTGCAGGAGACTTGCTGAACACACGCCCTGCCAGCAGGTGAACTCGTCGCGCTGTACGATCGAATTTGACGCGTGAAAGTGGCCCGAGGAACAGGCTATCGCCCTCGGCAACATGGATTTGGCAAGATCCATCCGCCGACGTTCGAATTTCAGCGGCATCCGGTACGATGCCTCCGGTCGGGACGACGCGCCAGGGGCCGTCTGCCGACTCCTGTACGGCGAGGATCCCAGAGGCCCGGCCGACGGTCGAAAATGATTTTCCTGCGAAGACCGTAGCCGGTACGACGGCAAAACAGGCCGCGAAACAGCACACGATGAGGCGATTCAGGATTTTCACAGTGTGAAGCCTTTTGATGCGGAGCGCGGTCGATCAAATGAGAGATGTATTGAAAACTCGTTCACACGATCAATTCGAATTGCGGCGGTCCCCAATGAGAATTCATTGAGGAGTCTGCTTATCACCGGCCAAACAAATGGTCCTGCCAAACACATGGTGCGTCGAAGAGTTAACCTGAACAGCCACCCTCTTCGAATGCGAGTCTCGGAGAGGGTGTGAATAAATCGGTAGGACAGGTTTTCAACCTGTCAGTTTCCGGAGCACTGACAGGTTGAAAACCTGTCCTACGTCAAAATCTCACACCCTCGGAGAGACATCGCCTACAACTGCTGCCGGGTATTCGTCAACCTCTTTAAGCTCAGTCGATTCTACCATGCGAAGCGGGTTGATCGCCAGTTGGTTGCACCGGCGTCCGCTCTATTCAATGAAGAGTCTTAAGGACCGGAGAATGGCCCCGAAGGGGCGGAACTTGACGGACGCTGCTGCAAATCAATAAGAAGTGTCGCCTCTCCGGGGCTGATGATGACTTGTATGAAAATCTGCGTTTCATCCGTATTTCATCCTCGGCTATAGCGGTTTAGCCTTGCGTCTGCCAGTGACGTACCACGCTTCACGACTGTATCCGGTCGTTAAGCAGTGTTTACGGCGCGGTGAAAAGCACTGCTTGAACGCCGAGTACAGCATTAAATCAGTGGAGACCTAAAACTCTGAGTTTCATTTTCGAGGATCAAGTTTGTACCCAATTGGCGAGAATCCAAGTTTGTACCCAATTGGCGAGGAATCAAGTTTGTACCCAATTGGCGAGAATCAAG
>JAQGHT010001068.1 GCA_028291565.1 Planctomycetaceae bacterium
AAGAAACTCAAACTTGACTTCGTCGATCTTTATCTCATCCATACACCCTTTGCTTTCCAACCCGGAGACGAGCAAGACCCGAGAGATTCAAACGGTAACGTGATTTATGACAAATCGGTGACATTGCTTGATACCTGGAGGGCGCTGGAAGGTCTGGTGGACGAAGGCCGGTGTAAGGCGATCGGATTATCCGACGTCAGTCTGGAACAGGTGAAAGGGATCTTTGATGTTGCGAGGATCAAGCCCGCCGTAGTTCACGTCGAATCCCATCCTTATCTCCCGGAATGGGAGCTTTTGAACTATTGCAAAATGAATGGAATTGTAATGCAAGCCTTCGCGGCACTGGGGCATAGTAGCGAGCCAAAGTTGCTGGAGGATCCTGTCATCACTGCAGTCGCCAGGCGAGTCAACAAGACTCAGGCGCAGGTCTTGCTCGCGTGGGCGATTCAGCGCGGGACCGCTCTCCTGACGACCTCGAAGACACCCGCCCGGATCAAGGAGAATTTTGAGGTCTCGGCCATTCCCGAAGACAGCGTTCGAGAGATCACGGAAGGAATCAATTTGCAGGTCAGGTTTAATGCCGTTGTGGAGACCGGCATTCCCGGGTTCATTCCGAGAGGCAAGTGATCATGAGATAGTGCTCGCTTCAACAAGTAGCACATTGCTAACACAGACGCGATGAAGCTCGGCATCAAATATTGCGTCATTCAAAAATCACTGAACGGTCTGTCGTCGTAGCGACTGACGACCGCAGTTTCCATTTCACGTGCCGTTCCGGCGCGAAGTTCCGTCGTACGCAAGGTCACCAGCCAGACAAAGAAAATTGGCCGGGTGGAAATAGTCCCGATGTGGGTCGCGCGTCGCGCGGACCTTGCCCAACACACGAAGGCGACGAAGGTTCTCGATAATTTGGCGTCGTATGTCTGCGCCTTTATTAATGACTATTTGCCATAAAGGGTAATCAACATGTCCGCAATCGGTTTAACGCTCGCAGGATACGGGGAATCGTTTTTCTGGGGCGCACTTCAAATGAAATGGTGGGGACTGGGGCTTCTTTGCCGTCATCGCATCGCAACAAGCGAGAGAAGACGACAGCGAAAATGGAACGCCACGAGGGTCACGATACTCCTCAGGAATTCTTGAGCGAATTAGAAGCTCGCGTGCACTTGGTCTTGAACGAGCATCTGAACTTTTGTAATATGTTCAATGCGTTCTGGAAGTTAACCGTCCGCGGCAAGCCGCGAGTCAGGCTGCGCGTGTTTCTGCACGATGCTTGGAATTCACATCAGTGAAAAGCCATGCCGCGTGTATTGCGATTTTTTGCAAGCCTCTGTTTGGGAGCTTCGAATGCACTCTGATCCAGTACCCGTCTGCAGTCGTTTTGACATTTTGTCCTTACAGAAGTCACTCCTGAACCGACTATCTGTTCGCGTGGCATACTTCGTATGCACCATTTCTCTCGCCGGCCAGACTTTCGGTGGCGACGTGATCCTGCAGTATTTTGAAAGTCGTCACGCCACGATCCAACAACGGCTGCCGGATATCTTCATGGCGGGTTACCGGGCTCTGTGGATTCCACCCGCAAACCGCGCGGAAGGTGGTCTATCCGCAGGCTATGACGTGTTCGACCGGTTTGATGTGAACCCGTTCTATGGCACGGAAAAGGAATTGAAAGACCTGATTCAGGAATGCAAAAAGGCGAACGTCCGGACCTATTTGGACATGGTCTTGAATCACAATGGCTACTCGAACCTTGCGACACCTAACTTTGTCGGTCATGGAAAGCCTGACTACCCTGGTTTCGTGGTCACGCTGCCCGACGATATCGATGGCGATTTTCACGGCGCGTTCGAAGGTGGCGAATTGAACGGCCGAATCAACGGCGGGCTGATTGATATCGCCCAGGAGAAGAATCATCGCTTCATTCGCCAACCCGTTGACGTCGGCGATCCCAAAAACATTCCAGATGAACCTGTCAAGAATTCCAATCGCCGCTTTTACCCCGACACAAATCCAACCTCGCCCGCGGCACTAGGAAATACTGCGGGAGATCGGCATTCTCCTTCAGGTTTCAATCTCGATCGTCCCGAAGCAGGCGATCCCATCGAGGAGAACGCTACCGCGTATCTCGTCAGGAATTGCCAATGGATGATCGAGGTGATTGGAGCGGACGGTTTTCGACTTGACGCGGCCCAGCATTGCCCCACGTTTTTCTGGAACGACTTTTACGATGCAGGCCTCAAAGGCAAGGGACCAAATGGAACAACGCCATTTAGCTTTGGTGAAGTCACTGAGGAATACGACTTCAATCTACTGCGGTCTTATGCCAGAAAAGATGGCACCGGCAATCGGGACTTGCTTGACTTCCGGTTGTACTACAACATGAAACGCATCTTCGATGCTCATGGTTTTGGCGACATGCGACTTCTCGAGGGGGCCAGCGTCGACGCAATCGATGGCGATCCCAATGATGGGTCGAGAGGCGTGACATTCGTTTCGAATCACGATTCTTTTGCTCCGCCGCCGTCAAAAGACAATATCGCCTACGCGCATATTCTCACGCGCCCCGGCTTCCCCATTGTCTATTTCAACGCCCTCGAATTCGGGACCGGGCGGGAATTCCCAAGTCGTGGTCGAGGTGACGCGCTGGGGGGTGAATTTGGGGATCTCCTCACAAAATTAGTCAACATCAATCGCAAGTACGTGAGAAGCCGGCATCTGACACGGCGGGCCGATAACGACGTCTATCTGTACGAACGCGACCAATCACTGATCGTCGGCTTGAACGATCATGAAACATTCGACGCCGACCGGACGATCCAAACATCCTTCCCCGCTGGAACGCGTCTGATCGAATTAACCGGAAACGCCCGCGCGACGAATCCGTTAGTGATTAATGCCAATGGCATGGCGAATGTCACGATTCCAAAGAACGATGCCACGGGTGGATACGCCATGTGGGGCCTGCAGCCGCCGAAAGGATCGACGGCCACCACACCGCTGGCAATCAGCCCTGTGGCATCGGTCATTCCCTCTGATCCCAGCACCGTGGCAAACGGAATCCGCCGCATTACACCCATCGAGCGCGTCACAATGAATTCTGCGACGCTCACGCTCACATTGGAAGACGAAAATCTCGACGACAATGCCATTGTCAGAATCGACGATGGCTCCGTCAATGTGATCGGAACTCCAATATTCGGGGGCGGTGAATTTCAAGGGTTCCAACGCTTTACAACGTCCGATCCGGGTACGACAGGAGCCGGCGTTTACACAGCGACGCTTGATCTATCGAAGCTGAACAACGGTCTGCACTATCTTGAAGTCCTGGCCTTTCTCCGGCGTGATCCGGGACAACCGCCAGTGTTCGAAAGCTTTAGAAAAGTTATCAAAGTTGATCGCTAAGATTGCTTGTTTTCCGACGGACTTTGCTTGAGCATGACCTCACTTCGGCTCTGGCATCGGTTTCGGTGTGCCGGAGTCGTTGAGAATCGCGCGCATCGAACTGAGAATGGACATCGGCACCTGTTCGAGATTTACGGGTTCTTCAAGGGTCGTTTCCTTGACCTGAGCAGGGTTCGTAAAATCGTAGCTGCGAACATTTCCTTTTTGCAGAACCCACAGTACGTTCGAACCACGTTCCCAGGCCGCCGCCCAGGTGTTGTACCCATCTGGAAGCTGGACTTTATGCGGCCCGCCGGGCGCGGGCTTGGTCGGGTCGGCAGAGAAAAACATGATTTTCGCTTCGTTCACGGTACGCTGTCCGTCAGGTCGGCGTGAGACGACGAGCCGGATGTGTTCGCCAAGCGTGTAGCGGCCTGGATTATGGGCAGTACGTGGTTTTTTCGCGGCATCGGGATCAACCGGAAGAACACGGAATTTCCTTGTTCCAGACGTCAACAAGCCTGAGAAAGATGCGATGCCGGGACGTCGAACGAGTCGTTTCACCAGCGAATCGAGCGCATCAGGCGCGGTGTCGGTGCAGAATGCTGTCATTTCTTCAGCACTCGGCGTAGTACCAAACAGATCACGCATCACGCGGTCGAACAGCTGTGCGCGTTCGTCGACCGCCGCAGGAAGCGGCAGTTCGAGGTTCAATCGCTCGGTAATGAAACGTTGCCACCAGTCCGATTCTCTCTTGGAGGGCGGCGCATCATTTCGGTCGTCCAAGGGAACCGCATCAGGCGTGAACGTCACCACATCACCCACCTGCGCCTCGATCCAGGAACCAACTCGCGTTCCCTGCCAGTCCTCGTCATGATTATTCTTGCCAACGCCGATGCCCGCTCCCACTACTTCCACAAACTCGCCCGGCGCCAGCCGAAATGGCACAAGTTGCCCGAGTGTCGTCCAGTGCGTCGAACTGACGTTGATGTTCACGCCTTGCGCATCGTGTGCCTGATGGTTACCGGATTGATGCCAGTTTTGCGTACGGAATACGACCGCGGTCTGACCCGAGTTGTGGAGCAGAATTCGCGAATTCAATGCGGTACCGAGCCGATACTGCTTGGCATTCGGCTCCAAAAACCAGGCCATGCGCAGCCCATTCGGAAGTGCCTCGCCCCATGGCGCGCTCGACAATTCCGGCGGCAGCGGAGCGCCCATCTTGAAGTTACGCTGCATGCTTTCATGCAGCGTCGTTTCCAGCGGGATTGTGTGAGCCCCAGCGATGTCATCCAGCAAGGACACAACCTCCGTGGGCGTCCAGTCGCGGCTGCCATCAATGCGTTTGATCAGGGGAGCCATCTTCTTCGCATAAGGATCGCCCGCAGCATCGCCGCTGTTGTTGCGTACAAACTCCTCGACCTTGCTCCGCAGACGGGCCACGAGGCCGCCCGGAATGTTTCCGTTTTTCCGCGCGTGACGTTTCCACATCTTGAACAGAGCCTGCGCCTCTTCGTCTTTCGGCTGTATTTTTTCTGCGCCCGACGGAGTCTTCTCGCGGCTGTCGGGTTGTTGAGATTCTTGTTGTGGCTGCTTCTGCTGCGTGGGCGAGTCGGTTTGATGGAATACCAGCAGCATCGCCGCTCGCAGATGTTCTGGAACGTTGAGGATGCTGCCTGATTCGAAGCGTGTTTCGCGGACTTCAGTGGGATTGCGGAAGTCGTATTTTCGCACCAGGTTCTTTTGCATCACCCACAATTCACCCGTACCGCGCTCCCAAACGGCGCCCCATGAATCCAGGCCATCTGGCAACGCGATTTCATGAGGCTGAAACTCCGAGGCAACCTTAGGATCCGGCGAGAGAAACGCAATCACCGCTTTGTTCGTACGCTCTGTACTTGTGGTTGTTTGGCTCACCAGCAAATGGACCTGGTCGGCAAGAACATAACGTCCGGGGCTCTTGGCTCCGCGAGGTTTTTTGGTGGCTTCCGGATCTGCGGAGGTGACACGGAACTTGGTCTCGCCAGTCGGCAGTTTGCCGGAGAACAGTTTGATGTGTGGCTTCGCCTGCAATCGCGCGGTGAGTTTGGCCAGGGAGTCAGGTGCGTTGTCGGTGATAAACGCGGTGACTTCCTCTGCGCTCGGTGGTTCGCCGAAGAGATCGAGCGTCACACGCCGAATGAGTTGCTCGCGATCTGCGGCGGCGGACGGAAGTGGGGCTTCGCGGCCGACACGTTCGGCAATAGACTGTTTCCAGAGCTCCACTGGATCTTTGGGATCGTTCGGACGCGTCCAGCCCCCGTAGGTCGTATCCACGCTGTGGGAAAGACGCACCACGTCCCGCACTTTCGCTTCAATCACCGCACCAACGCTGCCAGTGCTATATTCTTCTTCGTATTTTCCCGACCCAATGGCAATACCGTGTCCCGTGACGGCACAATACTCACCTGGCGCGAGTCGATAAACTGCTGTCGGCGTGATGCCGGTATACCACGTGCCGGAGACTTTAATGGCCGTATCTTGCGCGTCACGCGCCGTGTGCTGATCCATTTGGTGCCACACTTCGGTTCTGAAAATGACTGGCTTGGGACCTGTGTTATGGAACAGCACTCGGGCTTTCAACACCGTGCCCAGAGCATACTGTTTGGCGCGTGGCTCCAGCAGCCAGGCCGCGCGCAAACCGTTTTCTTCAGGCACGCCCCACGCAGCAGTCATCAACTGCTCTGGAAGTGGCTCCCCCAGCTTGAGGCTTCGCATTTGGTCAAATTCCAGTGGCAGATCTGCCCAACTCACGGGCGCGGTCGAGATGGCCGTGATATCGTCGAGCAGGGCGACGACGTCCGCCTGAGTCCAGTCGTGTGTCGCGTCCAGTCGCGGTCGCAAGGCTGCGAGTTGTGGAGCTTTGGGGTCTTGAGGAGATTGTTTGAGGAAGTTGTCGATCTCTCGCGCGACGTGTCCGATGAGAGCGCCGGGGATCTTCCCGTCCGTCCGCGCGTTCGCCTTCCATTTTGTAAACAGTGCCTGCGCGTATTCGTGTTTCGGCTTTGGATCGGGCATCGCAGGTTTCGCGGTTTCGACGCGCTTTTGTTCTGCCGCACGAAGCATTGCCAGAGGTACAGAAATTCCAATTGCCACCGTGAGAGCAATGGCTGCGATTACCACTGACACGCGCCGACGATTCAGATTGTGACTGAGTACCGCGACGAGGCGGACTTCGAGCGATGATTTTCGCGCCATCGCCAGTCCGCAAGATTGTATCCAGCGAGCCGGCGACAATTCCGTAACGATCTCCAGGAGATGTGCCGCGTAAGCGGACGGTCGCACGCCACTGACCAGGACAAGGTCATCGCAAGCCCGTTCACGCTCTACGCCCAGACGCCACGCGGCGAACCAGACCAGAGGATTGAACCAGTGCAGCGCGCAGGCAAACTGCGTCAGCAATTGGGCCAGCGTGTCCCGCCGCTTGATATGCGCGAGTTCGTGCAGCAGGACTGATTGCAGTTGCGCAGTGGTCCAATGCCGCGCCGCTGCGGGAAGCAACAGTCGGTTTTTCAGAATGCCCCAGA
>JAQGHT010000518.1 GCA_028291565.1 Planctomycetaceae bacterium
GCATAACCAAATTTGGTTAAACAAACATCGATTTCGCAGGGAGGGAATTGTGGCACGGCCGACGGCGAAGGAACTGACCGAACGCGAGCTGGAAGTCATGCATGTCTTCTGGAATCACGGAGCCGGGACCGCGCAACAGACCAGAGACAAGCTGGCAGAATCAGGATTGGATCGGGCCTATGTCACGGTGGCGAACCTGATCCGTTTGCTGGTGGAAAAGGAATTCCTGGAGGCCGCTAATTCCGAACGGCCCTTTGTCTATCGGGCAATTCGCACTTTCGAGGACGTTTCCGGCAGTCTGATCGGTGATCTCGTCCAACGCGTGTTTAGCGGTTCACGCGAGTTGCTGCTCGTCCAAATCCTGGGTGGCCGTAAGAAGCTGACTCAACAAGAGCGGAGTCTTCTGGAACAGATTCTGAAGGAGCAGGATTGATGAGCAATTTGACATTTTCATTTGTCTGGTGCACAGCTCAGGTCACCATTGTATCAATCGTAGCTCTGGTTGTGATCAAAGCGACCATGCAACGGCGCCCCGAAGTCGCAGCATCCGCGGCGGCCTGGTCCGCCTTTGTCGCGTTGGTTGCCACCCTGCTCTTTCCCGTGCAGTTCCCCAGTTGGATGGTCATTGCCGCTTCAACAGCCGCCCCCCCTTCGGTACATCAATCCGGTTCGGAGGCTCGAGGCCATGTTGTTACCAATCATGCACCAGATCAAAGCCAGGCCATGGCGAGTTTCTCGATTCCATTCCATCTTGTGTCTGAGTTGCGAAATTCGATCGAAGTCAGGCTCGCATCCCCAACAATGGGCAGGCGTTGGACGTGGTATATCGCCGTGGGGTTGTTGATGGGCATCAGTGTCGGTTTGGTAAAGTTACTTGTGGGACTCCACTTACTAAGATCCTTGCAGCGGCGCGCGGCGGTCATTCGAAACATCGAACTTGAAGTACTCGCGAAGTCAATGTTGCAGAAACTAGGATGTTACAGCTCGGTCAACTTTGCACAATCTCCAGAAATCGACTGCGCCGCTGTCGTCGGGATCATTCGCCCGACCATTCTATTGTCATCTCAATGGACGTCGTGGACACCGGAAGAACTGCGGGCAGTGCTGGCACATGAATTGGCACATCTGTGTCGACGGGATATCGGCTGGCGTCTGATCGCCATGCTCTGTACAGCACTTCATTTTTACCATCCGCTGTTACGCAGACTCACCGAACGACTGGTCCTGGCGCAGGAACTGGCCGCCGATCGCCTGGCAATTCAAATGACAGACGGAGTCAAACCGTACCTTCGGTCTCTCGCCCAATTGGCCATTCGAAACGATGCGGGGCCACTTGTACGGCCTCAGCCGTTACTAACGCCTGTTTTCACAGGACATTTAATGAGGAGAATTGAAATGTTGCGAGCAATGGACTGCGAGCAAACTCGTACACCGAGACACTGGACATTATCGCTGATGATCGTCTCAATTGTGATGTTCGGGCTGACGACGACATTGATGCGCTGTTTCGCTCAAACAGCGTTGCCCGAACCCGCCCCCGAAAAGACCTCCGTGACCGTCGCCCCGGCGACAGAAGCAACGTCGAATCAGGAATCGCAACCGGCGTGGTTCGCCAGAGAAAAGGTATCGGCATCACTTCCCGCTTTCGGGAAGTCCGGTGGAATGCATCTCAACATTGGGGCCTTGCAACAAACTCCACTGGGGCGACTGCTCGAAGCCACTATCAATGAGATGGGTGCACCTGTTACCAAAGGCTGGGACTTCAAAGCCATCGAGTCCGTCTCGAGCGACGCAAACATCTCTGTGATGAAGAATAAGTCAAAAGCACCAAAGGATGGACAGAACCAGGTGACTGTCGGGTTTACACGCTTCCAGCTGAGAACAAATCGCGATATCGACTGGCGAACCGCGATCCAGACCCAGCACCCCAAATCCGTGCCAGGAATGATGAACGGCAATGAGTACCTGGATGTCACATTCGCGGAACTCGGACCTTTTCCCGTGCGCCTGCACCCGATGACTCCGAGGGAACTCGGCGGCTGGATCTCGGTCCTGACTTCCGCCAAAGATCCCGTGGAACCCGGCCATTGGCACCTCAAGCCAGAGAATCGCCCGCAACCTCAATGGTCTGACGAATGGAATGCCATCGGCGGTGGGATGCTGACACTTGTCGTGATACCGTCCAAGACCTTTGCGAAATCATTTTTCGACGATGGTGTTGGGGCTGCGCAATTAAAAACAATCACTCAAGGCGCCGATGTGCTGGCACTGGGGATCGACATCACTCAGAACGCCAAGGCTGCCGCAGTGAAACTTCGTTTCCGCTGCAAAAACGAGGTCGATCCGAAACAGGTCCTCGCCGCAATCCAGGAGGTACTGGTTCTGATCCAGGATGAAGTGAAGAAAGAGCCGAAGCAAGTCGAGAGCGAGATGCTCATCAACCTGCTCGTCCAGGCACTTCAATGTACTAAGACGCGAATCATTGAAGGGCGTCCGAATGTGATCGAGTGTTATTCACAGCTGACAATTCCCCACGACATATTAACCGCACTGGGTGTCGGTTCACCCTCCCCCGCCGGGGCAGCAGCCCCGCCAGCCGAACGAGTAGGAGCGAAGCCAGGGCCAGCGAGAAATTGATCGCAATAGAACGGCATGACTTTGCATCTTCCTCGTTACCAAAGTCGTGAGACTTTAGGCGAGTGTCCGGAATCGCCCAAATCTCACGACTTCAGCGACAACATGAGCGAATTGCGTCCAACCAACGTCGTCGGAAACCGGACACTCAAAGTGAAACCTCGCGCGTGAAATCTTCAATCAATCGCCGTCCTTTCCATTCCAGCCGTACTCCAAATACCAGGGTTCAATTCCGTCTTGCGCGAGAGCCACGCGAATATAGCTAACCATGCTCACGGGCAGATTTGAACGTTGGAACCAGTCCGCGTGATCACAGCGATGCGGTTCCGCGTTCATCGGAGTCCCGAGCCAACGAGTGGTTTGAAAGAACAAATTCACGGCGTCTCCACCCTCGAATCGACGGTGCATACAGCCGACAAAGCTTAGATCGGCCTCAAGCACTGCCACGCCGGCCTCCTCAGCGACCTCCCGGACGGCCGCGGCTCTGGCTGACTCACCGGCATCCACATGCCCTGCGATAACCGTGTAGGCGCCATCCTCGTATCCCGTCTGAAATCGCCTCAGGAGGAATATGTGGTCGCCCTGTATTAGACAGACATGCACACCAAGAATTGTTTTATGACGCATGCGGTCTCTCTGGAAGGCGGCGCAGCCACAGTTGTCGGCTTTCTGAACACATGATTTTCACCGCGACATGGCCTGAGCTGCTCGTGCAAAGGCGATTGTCGAAGCGGTGATTCTTACCATGTCGTCTGCAGAATGGTAACTCTGCCACACCCGCTGACTTCAATTTCGAAACATTTCGCTTGACTCATGCGCGGCTCAACTGTATCATCTGTTGTACAACAGTTGGCGGAGTATCCGGTCCATGCAAATTCATCTTGATCACCACAGCGGCGAACCGATCTATCGACAGATTGTCGAGGCGATCAAGTTCGAGGTGGCGCGCGGAAAACTATCCGCGGGGGACCGTCTGCCCAGTATTCGCGAGTTGGCCAATACGCTGGCAATCAACATGCGGACTGTGGTGAAAGCATATGAAGAGCTGTGCCATGAAGGATTGGCCGTCATGCAGCAAGGGCGGGGAGTGTTCATCACGGCTCCCCAGGGTGCCCTGCCCACGGCTCGGCGACGTGAAGTGCTGATTGATCTCGTACAGCGATTGCTCGCTGAAGCCCAACGCCTGGGGGCGACACATGAAGAAGTCCAATCGGTACTGCGGCAAGTGGCTGAAGAAATGGGGAACTCTCATGTCTGAATCGAATTCGAACGCCATCGAGACATCCAAACTCGGACGGGATTTTGGCTCAAAAAAAGTCCTGCAGGACGTCTCATTCGCGATTCCCGCCGGTAATGTGTGTGCTCTTCTCGGGAAAAACGGAGTTGGGAAGACGACACTTCTCAAACTGTTGATGGGCCTGATTCAGGCCACGGAAGGCACCAGTTGCCTGCTGGGCGATCAAGACTGGCCCCGCGCTGCATCGACTTTGCGACGCACCGGTTGCTTGCTCGACGGATTCGAGCCCCCCAAGGCGACACAAATTCGACACCTGCTGGATCTCGGCCGGGCGACCGGAACTGAGTTCGATGAATCGAGTGCCAGAAAGCTACTGAAAGAGCGGGGACTGGAACCACGTTGCCGCTGGTCGACGCTCAGCAAAGGTCAAAGACGCTGGGTATTATTGACACTCCTGCTTTGCCGCAAGTGTGATGTGCTGCTGCTCGATGAGCCCGCCGATGGCCTCGATCCGCAATCACGGATTGAACTGTATCAACTGATCCGCCAACAAGCCAATGATCGAAACGTCACAGCGCTCATTGCAACACATGTGATCACAGACATCGAACGCGTGGCAGATCAGGTCTGTATTCTGCATGACAAGTCGATCTTGTTCCAAGCGGACCTCGAAGACTTGCGAGAACAGGTGCAGGTCATCGACTTCGATGCATCACCGCCATTGACACAACTTCCCGCCGGAGTCGAGCGACTGCATGTCGTCAACGGCGGTAGCGTTCAATGGTGGTTACGAGATCGCACCGATGCTCTGGAGTCTGCCAGGTTCGAAAATGAGATTCGCCGCCGTAAAGCGAGTCTTGAGGAACTGTTTATCGCACTGACGGGAAATTCTCAAATCGCAGGCTTACCACCGCCACTCGTGCTGAGCAATATTTCGAGCGGTAGCTGAAATCGTAAGATTTCGGGCGGGACACATCGATCAGCCCAAATTCTCACGAATTCAGCTACGAAAATCACTCACGGCATAGCGTCGCGGAGTGGCAAATCCCTCGTAGCTGAAATGGTAAGATTTTGGGCGGGACGCGTCGATCGGCCCGAATTCTCGCGAATTCAGCTACGAAAATCCTGGTGGCGGCGGTCCAGCCCCAAACGTCACATCTTGCGTATTCTTTCATTCAAACTTCAGGCCACTTACCTCATGAAACTCATGCTTATTCTGACTCGCTGGCAGATCAGGCAGCTCTTTTGGGCCAATTGCCTGGCCATGTGTTGTGCCACGTGGTTCGCACTGATGTCGAACTCGGCAATTGTCTTTTCTCGGAATGTTTCCGTAGCCTTCGGAGTCCTGGTGCATTGTGGAATCATGGTCCTGATATTGGGCCGTAGTGAGCCACGCGGTCCCGGATTCCTTTATTGTCAGGGGTTTTCCCGGGATCAGCTCTGGTGGTCTGCGTTCGCCGCGACAGTTTGTTCAGGAGTCCTGGTTTGCCTGAGTTTCTGGTTGATCATCGCTACAGGATTGCGTGTTGTCGTCCAGCAGGCCTTGGGCAATCCCTGGTTTCCCATGGCTGGAACGATTGAAGCCAAATCAACCAAGTGGTTTCTGATGGAATACATCCTGTTACTGCCGCCACTGCATTACATCTGGGTCCGGGCACGTCTTCCCCAACGCGACGCAGGAGCAGGTTGGGCACTCGCGGCGGGAATTCTGGCATTTGACGCTCACTGCTACACCTATGCGGACCAGGTCACTCCGAGTTCGGCGGCAATATTGATCGGAGTTACCGGACTGCTGGCATTGGTGACGCTCATTGCCAGCTGGCAATTTCATCGACAAACCGAGGTGCAAGCATGATGTTTATGATCCTGATGTCGCTGGTCTCAATCTCGGTTTCGAGTTTGCCGTTTGTAATTCCGCTCGTTTATTTGTGGCAACAGAATCGCCGTTGGATTCCCTTCAATTCGCGTCGCAGCGCTCACGTTTGCCGGTTCGAATCCTTGCTAGTGCTGATTGTCATCACCGTCTACGGATTAGTCTGGCTCTATGACGGAGTCCCACTGTCACTCGTGCCGAATCGTTTTGGTGAAGTCAATTCGGCGATCATTCGTGGCTATTATGGCTGGACTGTCGTCATCGGATCGTGTCTGGGTTCGATATCCGTACTATTGGCCTGGCGTCTCAATACGTCGGTGACAGTGGCATTTCTGATTATCGCAGTACTCGTTGGCAGCACGGTGCTTCAATCAAGCGTCAGTGAGCAGGCGCATCTCGAGTGGAAACTGAAGAACTCCAATCCATCCGAAGCAGCCGGTATCAATGCCGATAACCTGCCTCCGGTTAAATTGCGATTTGAACTGGTTGACAATCTGCCGGGAGGCGACCTTTGGATCAATGGAACGCACCTTGGTCAGACACCTTTCGAAACAACGGATCGGGAATTGTTTGCCAAGGTGAAACTGTGGGACGATCAGGAAGTCAACAAAGTTCGCAATTCACAGGATCCGAAGGATTTTTTTGAGACTCCACAGGGGGGACGAATCAGGCGTTGGGGATGGTGTCCAATTCATTTCCTGGCGAGAAAATACGAGACGGCAAAGCTTTATTATCGAGTCGACCTGAATGGAGTTCCCGGCTTTTCGATTCTCATGAGCCAGTCTTCCCCCAGGGATGGCGATTCAATGGCCACGGTCCAGGTGATCAAACTCGACACTGTGTTCCCCGCTTGGGAAGTGGCAATCGAAGAGCTTCTGGATCGGGCTCGCCTGGACAATTATGAAGTCGATGCGGCCTGGCTGGCCACCTTCAAATCATATGGAGCATTTGCTACAAATCGATAGAACTAGGAACAGAATTCTGAACCCGCACTGGAAAAAAACCGCAACAAACTGACTCCAGCGATCGAAAGCCTGGACTCTGTTCCGGACTCTGCATCTGCCTGGACGCGGTTAATGCAAATCCAGGAGCAAGCGCGGAAGAGTCGTGATTACGACTCAGGCAGCCCGTCGGGCCTGGTCGTCGATCAATTGATTCCACAACTCAATCCAGATCAACTGGTCGAACACGCGCGTCGATTGCTGCTATCGACTTCCCGGCCTGACCCCATGAACTACAGTTATAACAACGTCCGATTTTCCACGCAGCATGACAATGACTCGCGTGCTGGTGACGAAGTGGGTTTATGGCCGATCGCGCAAGCCGTCTGGCGACTCGATCAAAAACTCGACGCAGAATCCCGTAACGAAGCGGAGGACGTAGCACACACTGACGAAGAAATCCGCGAACTGGGACTCGCCGCTGCAATTCACCCGGATCGAGACAATCTGGTCGAAAGACGAATCACGCCTGTGCTGATGCAGCTCAGTTATTTGAATCCGTCCCGTTTAGAGTATGCGGCCATCCTGGGCGGATCTGCCTATGAACGGTTTTTATTGCGAAATGACTGGCGCAGGCCCGCAGACCGTTCGGGGATGAGTCCCCATGTGGGCGACTATCAAAACTATGTGAATCCTTGGTTTTATAAGCTCATCTGGTTGCGGACACATTTTGGCACGGCCTTTCGCCGGAATCAGTCACAGGAAGTCATGATGATCGCCCACAATGGTCTCTCTGAGTTTGTACTCAGTTCGGGGTCATTGTCCACGGACTTCGACTTTCTATTCCTGGATCGCGAGTTCTCCAAAGATCATCCATCGCTGGCCATGAAATTCTGGCCAGATCTGGACCGTCTTGTGAGATCGTCCCCGCGGGACGCTCAACAACAGATGCTGAAAATGCGCTGGGACTATCTCGGTCGTCTGTGGCCCGAATCACGTCTCGAAGACTTTATCGATGCGTTCCGTGAAGCGGTTTCCGCGAAAGACTATCTGTTTATTCCCGAACTTCCTGTTGTTCTCACCGTGGAAAGCCAGTTCGAGATTTTTCAGGGCGTTCTGCGTTCCGAAATCGACCGTGTCGCACTACTTCCTGCGGATCCTAAAAGTGGGCAATTCGATGGTCCGAAACATCGCGGTGAGCAAACGATCCAGGAGCTGAAAAACAAGCTCTATCTCTTGTCGTGCGAATCTGCCGCCCGCCAATTGCTCAGCGACCTCGTCGCGGACCCCAAACATCCCTGGTGGAGTCGACTGCACGGGTTTCTGGCCTATGATACCCGTCATGACGACCTGCTGCGGCTGATTGCTCAAAGCGACCAGCCCAAGTTACAGCTGATGATTCTCCCGGCAATCGAACATCACCCGACCCCAAACCGGCAGCAGTTTCTGGAACAGCTGCTCAAAGCCAAAGACGAGCAAGTCCGAGTTGCAGCCACTGCAGTCAAGAGAACATTGAAAGAGCTCGATCAACGTCGGCAACCACTTCGCACAATACCCGACTTAGGATCCGCGCAATAGTCACTGTCGGACTCTTCGGTCATGAAACTCCTGCGAGTATTGTCATTCGTCATTTGGGACGAAAGGGCATTTCACAAATGATAAGTGA
>JAQGHT010001089.1 GCA_028291565.1 Planctomycetaceae bacterium
CTTGCCTGGGTGGATTCGGGCTTTTGCACTACGCCTTGAAATCTTCGGAATACGTAGTGCAAAAGCCCGATAACCACCGAGACGAGCTCGGTGGGGAAGTGAACACGCCATACCGCTAAATAGTTACCAAAGCTTGTATTTTGGGCTTGCATCGGTCCGTGAATCTCCAGCCTAAAAGCCTTCGTCGCCGTCCCGGGTGCTCAATGCCTGCAGGATCTTCGGATCGGTTTGGTTTGGGAAGAATTTGACTGAGCCGTCGGCCATTAAGAACATGGCTCCCGAATGACGGGCGTTGCCAAATCCATTGGGATCTCGATTGAGACCTTTGCCGATTTGCCGCCAGTTTCGTGGTTCTCCCCAGGCGGGATAGTCATGTCCGATCTCTCCGATCAGCATCGTGTTGGAGAGTCCGTCCGCGATGTCGTCGCGCGTCGTTTCACTATTGATATCAAAGACTCCCGCATGTGCGATCGATCCGTCCGACTGCGTGACGACGCCTCCCAATCCCGCGAAATGTGCTGGACCAAATTTGTCGTGGATCAGTGAATGGCTGCCACCCGAGGCCAGGAAAGATGGCACGAGCTGTTGCATGACAGGTAAATTTGCGGCGTCGAAATACGGCTTTTGCAGGTCAATGTGTTGGTAGAGTGCCGCACCTTCGGGAAGATGGGGCAGAACCTGCGTCATCCAGCCGTGCATTGGTTCCGAAATCCCTGGCTTTGGAATGTGAAAGATGCCGCCCGCGGGAAACGCATGTTCCTGTTGATAGTAGGCTTCTGTGGCCATTCCAACCTGTTTGAGATGCCCTCCCGTGTGCCAGTCACAGAGTTTGCCGTAGACATCCAACGGAGTGTAGATCATGGGACCGGCGAACATTCCGAGTAACCCCAGGGCCATTCCGGCATAGGCGATCGATTGGCCGCGGACTCGGTTGCGTGATTTCTGAATTTCGGAAAGTGCCAGGAAGCCGAACAAGAGGGCGATGAAACCGCACACGGAAGGAGGAATTCGAGCCCAGATCGCGGGAACGATCGAGATGCAGGAAATTTGCACAGACAGCCCACCGAGAATCAGGCTCCAACGCGCGGATTGAGATAATCCCCCGATGACTGGAGGCGCCGCCGCAGGCATTCCCAGAATCTGCAGCTTTGGCTCTACTGCAGCTGCTACCCTGAGAGATGGGGGACGAGATTCAGGCAGTTCAGCCGGGCTGCGCGACTCCTTGACCGATGTTGCCGCCTGTCGCTCGCCCGTTCTTTCTGCGACTGTTTGGGTTTCAAAATCTTCCGAGACTTGGTCGTCCGCATTCAGTGGATCTTCGATGCGTTGCAATTGGCGCAGGCGTTTATCGGCTCCCTTAATTGGAGCGATTGGCGCCTCAAACGCGCTTTGCATGTTCGATTGAGAAACATCCGTGGCACCGTGCTGTTCGAACTCTGCAGCGGTCTCCGTGACCTGGTCCGCATGGTGCATGAGCGACCACAGCCCTTTCGGGCGAGCAGTCGGTTTACTGGTGGGAGGCGATGCCGAAGATTCGGGAGTTTTGGCGGGTGTTTTTTCGAGGGGCGTTTCTTCAGTTTGAGGCTTTGACGGAGTCACCCCCTCGTCGGGCTTTTGCCCCATGAGAGCCCAGAGTCCCTTTCGAGGCCCTGCATTCTCATTCGAGTCAGTGTCCGCCATGAGCTTTCCCTAAAGAGCCACCAGAGAGAGCAGACGCTTGTATCGCGACAAAACGTGGTTCGACGCCGTGTCACACCGCTGGGACACTAGGCGTCGAACCACACTGGATTTCTCAGCGAAACTTAGAACCAGACAAGATACCAACGAGCGAGTGGGCTTACACCCACCGTTCGCCCGGTTGTTTGTCAGCTTCTTAGTATTCCCTGGTCTTATTCAAACCGGGTTGCGGAACTGGATAACGACCCTTCGCGTCGGCGATCAATGGAGCTGGACCGTCCAGCGTCAACTTATCAACATCCGGAGCGAATTCGTGTTCGCAATTCAGGATTTGGTCGTAAGTGATCACCTGACCGGTATGGGCGGCCATTCGTCCCATTGAAGTCACCAGACTTGCCTTGGCACCCCGTTCGGCCTCATTGTAGGGTGTGTTGGAACGAATGGCGGCGATCAGATGGTCCCATTCGAGTTGATAAGGATTCGGTTCTGGAGGCGGGAAGGACCAGGCCAGGTTTTCCTTGTCGAATTTCTGTCCCTTGTAGATCCGAGCCTTGGAAGGAGCGTGTCCCGCCTGGGAAACTACGGCACACCCCTTGGTACCGTGAACGTAAGTCGCGAATTCCTGGTGGCAACCTTCTTCGCACCGGCCGTTCATGAATGCTTTAGAACCATCAGGGAACGTGTATTCCATCGCGTAGCTGTCAAAGTTCTGATCGACATAGTCCCCACGATAGTGACGACCACCTGAAGCCTTGCATTCGACCGGCCAGGCGTCCTTCATCCAGCACATTTCATCAATGTTGTGGATCAGGAAGTCGCTGACGGCGCCGCCACTGGCCCACAGAAACGCGTGAAATTCCTGAATCTGGTAGAGCAGTTCGCTCATGTTGGCCGGCACAGGACCGCAAAACGCGTGTGCCGTCGGACCGGCCATGCGGTATCCGCGGAGCATCAGTAAATCACCAATCTGCCCCCCCTGGATCCGGTCGAATAACTCGCGCCGAGCGGTACAATGGCGGCACATCAGTCCAACCCCGACCTTCAGGTTTTTCTTGACTGATTCCTGAGCCAGAGCGAGCATCTTGCGTGTCGTGGGGCCGTCGACCGTGGTCGGCTTTTCCATGAACACGTTCAAGTCTTTCTGGATCGCATAGGTAAAATGAACCCAGCGGAAGGCGACGGGGGTGGTCATAATGGCGACGTCACCCGGTCGTAGCAGGTCCATCGCCTTTTTGTAGCCGTCGAATCCGATAAACTTGTGATCGTCAGGAACATCAACTTTATCTGCGAACTGGCCTTTAATGGCCTGGTAGCTGGAGTTCAGGCGATTGGGGAAGACGTCCGCCATGCCGACGAGCTTGATCGGTCCGTTGTTGACGGACAGCGCATTTTGCGCCGCTCCCGTTCCGCGGCCACCGCAGCCAATCAAGACTAAACGAATCGTATTGTCTTCCGCAGCATAGACATGCTGCGGAATCATTACTCCGGCCAAGGCCGTCGCGGCGGCGACACGGCCGGTGTTTTTCAACAGCTCGCGGCGTGACATGGAGTCGTTCATGTTTTCACTCACGGCGAATCTCTCCCTTCTGGATGGCAATCAAAGCGAGGTTTCTTCGTACGGGATTGCGGAGACAAGCCAGCGAAGGGAAACCGTTCGCAACGTCGCTCGCTTCCGTTTGAAGCACAATCAGACAATTTCCGTGGGAACTCTCGGAATCCGATTCACATTAAACTCTGTTGGGGTGATTGTCCACAAGAACGGCCCTGGGAACGCTTGAGGAGTCTCAAAAACCTGTTGTTTACCTTCTGTCAGCAGTTCTTCTATACTCCTCGGCTACATCGCCCTTATACCGCGCACGGTTAAGCATGAGATGTTTGATCGCGGGGATCAGTATTGAAAAAGACTCATTCGTGGCCGCGAACAGTAAATACCGCACGCGGGCAGAAATAAGACGTTTCGAACGCGGGAGTAAATATTGACAAACAACTCATTCGTCACCGCGAACAGCATAAAACCCTCAAACAGCACGGCGTGATCCATGTCCCCGACATTGCGAGATTCATACTCCGCCTGCCGGACTCTGGCGAAACGTGCCGGGAATTTCTATTACGCATTTCTCGCGTTGCCGTCGGATCAGTTCTGGGCGATGTGTGCCTTGTACGGCTTCACGCGTCTCGTCGACGATGCGGGCGACGATCCTTTGCAGCCTGTGGATCAACGCAGACAGGCACTGCAACGTTGGCGAAATGATTTAACGCGGGCTTTAGCCGGGGATCCAGCTGGTCATCTCGTACTGCCTGCGTTAGCCGATACCGTGCGCCAATACGGGATCCCATCCGAGTATTTGTTTTCACTGATTGACGGCGTGGAACTCGATCTGAGCCCCGCTCGATATGCCAGTTTTACTGATTTGTCAGGCTATTGTTATCATGTCGCTGGTGTTGTCGGGTTATGTTGCATCCACGTCTGGGGATACACAGATCCCCGCGCGAGGCCGCTGGCAATCACCCTCGGTGAAGCCTTTCAGCTGACCAATATCCTGCGAGATCTGCACGAAGATGTGGAATTGGGGCGGTGTTATCTGCCTCAAGAGGACATGGTGCGTTTCGCCTACACCGAACAGGATTTGCAGAACAGCGTCCAGGACCAGCGATTTCGGTCCCTGATGCAGTTCGAGGTCAGCCGCGCGCGGCAGCTGTATGCGGCCGCGGATGAGCTGGAGCATTTCCTGAGCCCCGTGGGGGTTTCAGCCCTGGAGACGATGCTCAAGCTTTACCGGGGTTTACTGGATGAGATTGAACGGCGGAAATATGACGTGTTTTCCCGTCGCGTGCGGTTGAGCACCTGGAAAAAGCTGGGATTCGCCTTGAGCGGGATGCTGCGGCGACACTGGCCGCGAGCATTACGTGACCGCAGTTAAGGGGCCGCGGAATTTTTGTCATTTGGGGCGAAAGAGCATTTCACAAATGACGAAGGACAAGTGACTAATGACGACTTCCCGAGTGGATATCTGGCGACTGTTATTGATGGGCGGGTTTCTAACGCAGTCAGCTTCAGCCTCACAATTGAAGGCGTTGCGAATTCACCACATCTGAGTCACGCAGGCGGGCAAAGCAGCGGTATTTATTGATGTGAGTCGCGTAATTACCGCTTTTGGCAGCTCGCTCGATACCTTTCGCAGCGTTAAAATCGCCGTAATTCGTCCATTCTTTGTCGTTGTCCAGTTGAATCTGAGTTGAACTGACCCTTTGAAACTGGGAAGATATTTCAGTGCGTTCCAAAGTCGCTGAACGTTCAATTCATAACGAGATCCGTTCCACAATCTGGAATTTCTTGCAAAAATCGTGTCAGTAGTCCAACTACTTTTTGCTGGGTTGCGCATACTAGGAGCGGCTTCGCGTTGAGTGTTCCGCGACAACCCGTAAATTCGCCGATTAAAACGGTAAAACGACCGGAACAGCCAAGGTTAACACGCTATAGTGTCCTGTAGCAGATTGAAACAGAGTTCAGGCTGCGCACTGAAACTTGGGTTGCACGACGGTTCGATTTTGCAACATTGAATAGAAACTGCGACAATTGAAACTGCTGAAACCGCGACAAACGATGGGTCAGGTTGTCTAGAGTCGTTGGCTCATGACACAACCTGAAGTGAGTTCTGGCTGTAGGGACTCAATTTTGCTGCAAGACAAGATTTGCGACTCTGCGTGTCCCGCTTCGAGGTGATCGATTATGTCCCAATCACTATCTGACCTGCAACAAAGTGTGCCTTCGGATGTGCGCGAATTGCTGCTGCATCAGTTGGCCAGTTGGCAGCAGGGGACGCGTCTGCCTATCGAAACGATTGTGGTGAAAGCCAAGCCAGAGCATCGAATTGTGGCGGCTCAAAGTTTGATCAAGCAGGAAATTGTGCTTCGTGAACAGGCAGGCGAGGCCCCTCGATTGGACGAATATCTGTCGCGCTTTCCAGAAGTTGCCGAATGCCTGCCAAAGGATTTGGGCAGCGAATTCGAAATGACGATGGCCATTGCGATTGGGTCGCCGTCCGTGGATGGGGCCCACGATACCCACGACCAGACGTTGGAACGGACCTTTGCGGGTGCGGCAGTGAGTCCTCCTTCGAATTCCGGATTCTATCGCGTTCCGAAGGATGGTTTCATTGGCGATTCAGAACCCACGAAAAGCGGTCCTCAAAAGCGCGAGGATTCCGTCAACCGCATGATTGGCATGTATCGGCTCGAGAAAAAACTCGGCCAGGGCGGAATGGGTTCCGTGTTTAAGGCCGTGCATACGAAGCTGGACAAGATCGTCGCGATCAAAGTTCTGTCCCGACAGGGATTATTGGATGATACCGGCGTTGAACGGTTCGAGCGGGAAATGCGAGCCGTGGGCCGGATCGATCATCCGCACGTCATACGAGCTATGGATGCGGGCGAAGCGGACGGGTTCCATTATCTGGTGATGGAGTACGTTGAAGGGATCGACGTCTCGCAGGCCGTCAAAAAGAATGGTCCGTTCCCTGTCGGTCAGGCGTGTGAAATCATTCGCCAGTCCGCCCTGGGATTGCACGAAGCTCACCTGTTAGGGTTAGTCCACCGGGACATTAAGCCTTCCAACTTATTCTTGACGAGGAGAGGGATTGTCAAGATCCTCGATTTGGGGTTGGCTCGTTTAGCGGAAGGGCCAGCTCAAAATCTGGATTTGACGCTGAGCGGACTCTGCATGGGGACGCCCGATTACATGGCCCCCGAACAGTGGGTCAGTGCCCGAGATGTCGACGGCCGATGCGATTTTTACGCTCTCGGCTGCACTCTATTTCACTTATTGATTGGCCGCCCCCCGTTTGGCACCAAAGAGCATCTGTCGTTGGGCAATAAAGTCCTGGCTCACACTTCGGGCGTGATCCCTGATATTCGATTGTTATGCGCCGACTTTCCGGAAGGCTTGAAACCCGTCCTGGATAAAATGCTGGCCAAAGAACGCCTTCAGCGGTATGCAAATGGAGAAGAACTCGCGCAAGCGCTGCTTCCGTTTTGCACGCCTTTGCCAGGCGCCGAAAATGCGTCCAGCAGTTCGGTTCATGCGATGCCACTCGTTGTTCCCCAGAAGCCGCGGTCTAACCAATTAGTCCGGTTGCTGGCAATGTGGGGCGGCGGTGCCGCAATGCTGGCTTTGGCCGCATTTATCATCATCAAAATCACTGATTCCAACGGTCGAGTCACCGAAATCAAAGTTCCTGCAGGGGACTCGATCAACATCAGCTACGTCGACGATAACGGAACGACCACCGGTGCAGTCGTTACCAAAGCAGAGAAATCTGAAACGACAGGTATCGCAAAAACAGGCCCAGGCAAGGCCGATCCGGTTAAGACTGACCAGAGTAAATCAGACTCGAGTAAGGCCGGCGCAGGCACGTCTGCAATCGCCAAGTCTGGTGCCGAACCGAATTCCAAGACAAACGGTGAGAAAAAAGTCGGTTCCGAATTGTCGGCTGTCG
>JAQGHT010001092.1 GCA_028291565.1 Planctomycetaceae bacterium
CTCCGGCTCCAACCACCGTGCAACCAGGGGCCCATCACAATGCTGTTTGAACAACCAGGACTATTGGCTTCGACCGATTTGTACGTCTCCAGCGCTCCGAACAGATTCTCGGCATCGAACCAACCGCCGACGGTCAACACGGCGGGCTTGATGTTTTTCAGGTGCGGACGCAGATTTCGAGCTTTCCAGAACTCGTCATAGGTCTCATGACCGAGTGATTCCGTCCAGAATGCGACATCATCCTTGAAGTATTTTGTATTCGCGTTGGAAAGTGGCCCCATTCGCAGGAAGAACTCGTAGCCGTCGGGGGTTTCGTGATCGAACACATGGTCAAATTTCTTGGTCGGTTCAGGACGCGGACGGCCGAATTTGGCCATGAAATTGAAGATGTGCGGCAGGAACAGGGCACCATTGTGATGCCAGTCGTCGCCCACGAACCAATCGGTGATCGGGGCCTGGGGCGAAGCCGCCTTCAGAGCAGGGTGGGCATCGATCATACCGGCCGCGGTATAAAAGCCGGGGTAGGAGACGCCCCACTGGCCAGCCTTCCCATTATTGTTGGGAACGTGTTTGAGCAGCCAGTCAATCGTGTCGTAGGTATCCGTGCTTTCGTCGATGTCTTGCGGGCCCTTTTTCGCCAGATGCGGCCGCATGTTGACGATTTCGCCTTCAGACATCCATCGCCCCCGGACATCCTGGTAAACGAAGATGTAGCCATCTTTTCCGAATAATGGCGATGGACCAAGGTCCGGCATGTACTGATCAACTCCGTAGGGCTTCACATTGTAGGGAGTCCTTTTGATCAGAAACGGATAAGACTGCGAGTCATCCTTGGGGACATACACCGCAGTGAAGAGTTTCTTGCCGTCCCGCATCGGAATGCGATACTCAAACTTCGTGTAATGAGCCTGGACGTGCTCCAGCCCCTGGCCGGCGGCCATTTGAGGCAGACACAGAGCAAAGCCGATTAACAGGATCAATTGAATGCGTGGCAAATGCATCGTCGGGGCCCTTCGGTTGTTGATAGATCAAAACTCGTTGATGATTATCACGAAGCCGCCGACTTCTGTCCACAAACAACATCTCGCACGAGTCAGTGATTGTTGAGTCAGTCACCGCTCGAAACCACCAACTTCTGGCGACCCTGGCGACACGAAATTGAGAGTTTGAACGATTACTTCAAGAATTCTTCGCTGAAACTTCGCCAGAGGGCTTGCCCTGGTGGATCCATGAGGGGCGGACGTTCTGAAAAAACGAGCTGATTCGGGGACATTTCTCAAAATTGAAGGCTGTGATGGAATACACTTGACGAATTCCTGGTTAGAATGTCAATCTGTAGCGGGCCATGTTGATTCCACCTTTTTCCCGAATCTTGCCAAGTCAAAAAGCTGGTCAGTTCGTTTCACTTCTGCCAATTTTCGAAGTGCTGACTGTCCGTACTGGCGTATTCCGAACAATGGGTTGTTTTCCATGCCTGGCATTGCAAAATCCAAACGGCCGACTCGTCGCCAACGACTTCTGTTTTCGCAGGTCGAAGCCTTAGAATTGCGACTGGTCTTGTCGGCAATGCTATCGGGGTTTGACTCAACCCCGTTTCCTGGAAATGACGACGGAACTCAGGGGCCTGTCGACCTGGGCTTCTCGATCAATTTTCTAGGCAGCACTTTTTCGCAGGTGTATGTCAACAACAACGGCAATGTGACGTTCGGACAGGGATCGAACCAGTTCACACCGACGGCCTTGACTAACAGCGGACAATTGCCGCGAATCGCCGCCTTCTTTGCCGACATCGACACGCGAAGCAGCAATCCAGCAGCCTACGGAACGGGTACCGTCGACGGACATGCGGCGTTCGGCGTCACCTGGAATGGAGTCGGCTATTACAATAATCATGACGACAAGACGAACAAGTTACAGTTGGAGCTCATTGATCGCGAAGACCGCGGCACAAACGATTTCGACATCGAATTCAATTACGATCAAATCCAGTGGGAAACGGGCGACAGCAGCGGCGGCTCAGGCGGACTGGGAGGAACAGCGGCACGGCTGGGCTATACAAATGGTTCAGGAAATGCCGGAACCTATTTTGAACTTTCTGGCGCAACTGGTTCACTTCTCGATTCGAGCATCTCAACCGGCTTGATACATCAGCATTTCAACAGCGATATCGACGGCCAGTTTGTGTTTTTCGTCCATTCCGGTGAAGTCGTTTCTTCGCCACTCCCCTTCAATCTTTCAATTTCCGGCGCAATCAACGCTGCGAATCCGACGAATGACTGGAGCTTTTTCGGCCGCGCCGATCAATCGGTTTCGGTCAACGTGCATACCGGCACCAATGGATCACCTCCCAGTCCACTCGCGCCGACACTGAACTTCGCGCAACTGGAATTGCTGGATAGTTCTGGCACGGTCATCGCAACGGCAACCAACGACACGGCGGGATCCGATGTCAGCCTGGCGGGAATTACCTTGCCGGCCAATGATACGTACCGCATTCGGGTTTCCGCCCCTCCCGACCATACCGACAGCGTCGGAAACTACACGATTCTGGCAGGTGATGCGACCGTCCACACGAGCCCCCTGGAACTCGAATCGGTCACGCACGGTCAAATTTTCTCGCCATTCGCGGTCGATCGCTGGACTTTCACCGGGACCGCCAATCAGCAGTTACAGTTCAATCTGATTGCCGCGCAAAGCCCGTCGATTCAGTTCGACTTGACTGGTCCGGGCGGGGTCACGCTGTTTAGCAACATTTCGGCCAGTTCGGATCTGTTAAACCTGCCGTCCTCGGGCCAGTATGTCCTGACAGCGCATAGTGGGAATGGACAATCTGGAGCCTATACCTTCAGCATCAATCAGGTTGCGATCACACAGTTGACTCTGGGAACTCCGTTCAACGGAATACTGCTGGCGCCCGGACAGCTGCAGTTGTTCAAGTTCGACGTTGCAGCTGGCAATCCACTCCTGGTCCAACTGAACGACTTGACTGGAAGCGACGTCAACGACGTCTTCATTCGCCGCGGAACGCCGCCGACACGAGGCGTTTATGATTATCGTTCGACCGAACTGACCGCAGACCAAAACGTCCAGGTTCCTTTCGCCACTCCGGGGACCTGGTATGTGCTGGTCTATGCGCGCTCCCTCGCCAATCCGAGCACATTTACGCTGCTGGCCAAGACAAGTCCCCTCTTTTTGAACAGTGTCAGCCCCAGTAGCTTTGCAACCAATCAAACGGCCGACGTGACACTCAATGGCAGTGGCTTTCTGCCCGGCACAACGGTCGATTTGCTGAGCGCGGGGGGCACAGTCATTGCAACGGCCCAGGCGGTCCAGATCAATTCCTTTTCGCAAGTGACAGCCACGTTTAATCTCACGGGGGTCGCAACTGGCACTTATGGCTTGCGAGCCACATTACCCGGTGGTGCGTCCGCCACATTAGCCGGTGCCTTTCAAGTTCTGCCAGCCGGTCAAGCACATTTGGAAACGAATATCATTCTGCCCGGAGTGGTCGGACGCCATGCGACGTCAACGATTTACGTCGAATATGCCAATACCGGTACTGCGGCGATGCCGGCGCCGATCCTGACACTGGAATCCGCCGATCCAGATGGCAGCGATATGCCGCTGCTGACCCTCGATCAATCCAAACTGGTGGAAGGCTTGTGGACCTCGGCGCTTCCAGCAGGATTCAGCCACTCGATTCAGATTTATGCCAGCGGCGCCATCCCCGGGGTCCTGCTGCCAGGCGAACGAATTCGCGTGCCAGTCTACTACGCCGGTCTGCAACAGCCCTGGGACTTCAGCGACACCAACGTGGAATTTGAAGTCAAGGTTCACGACGCGGGGAGCACGGATCCCATCGATTGGGCCGGCCTGAAGAGTCAACTGCAGCCTTCCTGGATCCCTTCGGACGCCTGGAATGCCGTGTTCGCGAATCTGACAAATCAGATCGGCAGCACGTATGGCGACTACGTCGACATGCTCGGCACAAATGCCGTGTATCTCAATCGACTTGGCATGAACGTCACGAATGTCAACGACTTGTTTTCGTTTGAAGTGCAACAG
>JAQGHT010001153.1 GCA_028291565.1 Planctomycetaceae bacterium
TCCGAGCTGGTTGTAGTAATTGTCAGGAAGACTGCTCGATGTAGTCGGGTGAGTATCCAGGTTCGGATTATTCATCCCTGACATACGATTCGTGTTCTGGCTCGGAGGATACGCGGTACTGCTGACCGTAACGGGATTGATCACATAGTCGAGATAGGCGGTCCAATAGGCATTTGAAGTCGAATTGGAACTCTGTGGCAAAGGTCGAGCATTTGGCATCAGACGGGCCAGCTGATTGTCCATAATCCAGTTGTACGCCTTCGTTTTTCTGGCTGTGATCGAGTCGCTGGACAAGATGCGATACGTCGTGGAGATCGAAGTTGCGGAAAGGGGACCCGGATAAACTTGCAGGTTGTAGTAGCAACTCGTGTTATTCGCGACGCCCAGCGGTTGCCCGACATTTTCCAGAGTTCCTGGGTAGGTACCGAAATGCAGGTCGGAAAACAGGTTATTCACGATCGTGGTGCCGATACTGCCATAACCTGCCGAGGTATTCTCGGCGTTGATCGTCGGAGGCGCCCAGGCAGGTTCTGTGTCATCATTCATTGAACCTGAAAGGTCGATGACGAAACAGATGTCACGCGGGTTGATCATGGCAATCGATTGCGCGGAGGTCGCGAAGGTCTTGTGATTAAAGACGGGCGCGAAGAACAATTTGCGATTCGATGTCCGAGCAGTGACGCGGACCGAATTCGGCGCCACTTCATTCACCGCGAAAGTTTCTGAGACCATGTCATACTGACCGAGTTCAACGTCGGAATTGGCCATGGTCACGGCGCTCTTGCCGGTGAAGTTACGCGAGGCGATGTCGATTGCGGCTGATCGGACAGCGGCCGAACCATTGTTCATTTGCATGGCCCCGGCCAAAGCCGCCGCGTCCGCCGCATTCTGCATCTGGTCGCGCGTCAGGACCATGAAGCCCACGTCGATTGCGAAGGCGGCGAAGCCCATCACAACGACCATCAACGCCGCACCCAGCACGAGTACCACTCCTGCGCGACTTTGTTTGCGGCGTTTACCAGCAGGCTGTAACTGTATCTCTTGCATCAATCTTGCACCTTTATTTGACGTCACGGTCACGTGCGACAATTCGGTCGTCCGCCCCGGATTCCGCGTGGTTGGAGTCCAGATTCAGGTGGTGTCGCAAAACACGAACCACGTGGTATTCGAAACCTAGGTCAGTTTTGCAAACTGTCAAACGACAAGTGGGGAATTCCTGTTAAACCCTGAGGTTTTGGCTGATTGTGCGGTGTGTGATGAATGTGTTGGAATGTTTCTTTCGGTGGAACGGGACTTGCTATTGTGCTGCCTGTGAGGTTGTGAATTCTCGTGGGACAGGCGGAAAACTCGTCGCGCATTTGTTCACAGTCTCCTCGAAATGCCCCGTGTCTGCGACCCCAGGAGAACTGGTTATGGAATTTGAAGTCGATACCGCGCCAGTACTTGCACCGCATGAACTCGGCTTGGCCCTGATGCAGGAACCGGCATCGGTGCAGGCGGGAACCATGCTATCCGCGGCTGATCAACTTCAAACGGAATCCGATCTGGTGGAGCAGTCGTCAACCATGATCGAAGCGGTCCTGAATGGCGTTTATAGAACGCTGAAAAATCAGCGTTGGCCGCAAGCGACGTATCGGGTCCAGTTCAATAGCGATTTCACGTTTCGACAGGCGGCGGACCTCGTGCCTTATTGGGCCCGGCTGGGAATCAGCGATTGCTACGCTTCACCTTATTTGAAAGCCGTTTCGGGAAGCCGGCATTGCTACGACATCGTTGACCACGCCACGTTGAATCCTGAACTGGGGACACCAGACGATTTTTCGGAGTGGATCGCGGCCTTGCGGACGCATCGGATGGGACACATTCTCGATTTTGTTCCAAACCACATGGGCGTGGCCAGTAATGATAATGCCTGGTGGCAGGATGTCTTGGAGAATGGCCCGAGTTCCCGTTTCGCACCGTTTTTCGATATCTACTGGCAGCCATTGAAGGCGGATCTGAAGAATAAGGTCCTCCTGCCTGTGCTGGGCGGCCAATTCGGAAAAGTCCTGGAAGATCAGCAACTGCAATTGGTGATCGAGCAGGGTGCGTTTTTCGTGATCTACTACAGCCGGCGTTTTCCGATCACGCCGCGCTCGTTCGCGTTGATTTTGCGGCATCGTGCTGATGTCCTGGCGACACGACTCAATGCTGATGATCCGGCCTACCTCGAATTCCAGAGTATCCTCACGTCTATTGCACATCTGCCATCGCAAAATGAAAAGAATCAGGAGCGACTGGAAGAACGTCAACGAGAGAAGGAAGTGATTAAGCGGCGTCTCAATCGTTTGTGCGAAGAGTGTTCCACCATTCAAACTTTCATTCAGGAAAATATCACTGAATACAATGGCCAGCGAGGTGATCCACGAAGTTTCGACTTGCTCGATGAATTGTTGCAGCAGCAGGCGTATCATCTGTCGTTCTGGCGTGTGGCCGCGGACGAAATCAATTACCGCCGATTCTTCGACGTCAACGAACTTGCGGCAATCTGCATGGAACGTTCGGAAGTATTTCAAGCAGCTCACGGATTGGTATTTCAGCTACTGCGAGAGGGGAAGCTCGACGGATTACGAATTGATCATGCGGATGGACTGTATGATCCGACGGCCTATTTGTGGCAGTTGCAGGAAAGCCGCTTTCTCCAACTTTGCCAGATTGAGTTTGACCGCCAATTGGCGACGAATACAAGTGGTGAACAGAGTGTGGACGCTGCCGGTCCCGCGCGACTTTCACCGCCGTCGGGTGAATCCCGGTCGCTTCCGGAGGAGATTCCGCAGGTCGCCAGGCCGGTGAATTGGGCCGACGTTGAAAGTCAATTTCGTGAGAGATTTCACTCGCTGCGCGTTTCTGATCCACGGTCCGCTGTGCTGCGTCCGTTATTTGTCGTCGTTGAAAAGATCATGGAGCGGAATGAGCGTTTACCCGAAGACTGGCCCGTGCAGGGGAGTACGGGTTACGAGTTCTTGAATGATGCGAACGGGATCTTTGTGGATACGGCCAACGCCAAACTTCTCGATTCAATTTACGCCAGGTTCATTGGTCAGGCACTGGAGTTCAACGAGCTTGTGTACGAAGCCAAACGATTGATCGTCAAGGTTTCGATGTCGAGTGAAATTCATGTCTTGGGGCATCAGTTGGACAGTATTTCGGAGCGGAATCGCTGGACCCGGGATTTCACGTTGCACGGTTTGATTCAGGCCTTGCGAGAAGTTGTCGCCGCATTTCCCATCTACCGGACCTATTCTGTCAATGGTCATGTTTTGGAACGCGATCAGGAATATGTTGAGCAAGCAATTTTTCTGGCGAAACAGCGGAATCGTGCGACCAGCAGTGAGGTGTTCGACTTTATCCGTGATGTGCTGCTGCATCGCAACACATCACGGCTGACAGAACAGGAGCGCATCCAACGGCAGGAATTCGTGGGCCGCTTTCAACAATTCACGGGGCCGATGATGGCCAAATCCGTCGAGGATACGTCCTTTTATCGCTTTCATCGACTTGTGTCATTGAACGAAGTCGGTGGTGATCCGCGGTACGTGGGTTTAAGTGTCCAGCAATTTCATGAACACAATGCAGAACGTCGGTCGCAACGGCCGTTCGGAATGTTAGCGACCTCGACGCACGACAATAAGCGCGCCGAGGATGTTCGCGCACGGATCAATGTCATCTCGGAGATTCCGCAAGAATGGAAACAACGGGTTTCCCGCTGGTCGTTGTGGAATAAGCGCCGCAAGGTCCTGATTGACCATCAGTTGGTCCCATCCAGAAACGATGAATATCTCTTGTACCAGACGCTGATCGGGACCTGGCCAGTTGTGTCGCCGCGGGGGGCCGAACTGGCGGTCTACTGCACACGAATCCAAAATTACATGACGAAAGCCGCCCGTGAGGCCAAGCAGAATTCGAGTTGGATTGAACCGAATGAAGCCTACGAACATGCGTTGCACACGTTTGTGGAATTCATCCTGAGTGAGGATCCCAAGAATTCATTTCGCAAGGATTTTGAGCCCTTCGCGCAGCAAATCGCCCAGTGTGGTCTGTGGAATTCGTTGGGCCAGCTGGTTGTGAAACTCGGCTCGCCAGGCGTCCCGGATTTCTATCAAGGGACCGAGTTGTGGGATTTCAGTCTGGTCGATCCCGATAATCGTGGGCAGGTCGATTATGCACGGCGACGCGATGTGATGGAGCAGTTGCAGTCGGCAATCAGTTCAGATGGCGTCGGTCCCGTCTTGGCTCAGGATCTGGTTGAGAATGCCGTCGACGGCCGCATCAAGCTGTTTGTGATGTCACAGACGCTGCAACTGCGCCGTGAATGTCCCGATGATTTATTCACTACCGGCGAGTATTTGCCGCTCGCCACGCGGGGACGCAATGCTCACCACGTCTGTGCATTTGCTCGACACAGCGGAAAGTCCGCGTCGCTGGTCATCGTCCCCCGGTTGATTGCAGGTCTCACGCCGCGACTTGGGGCAGCCCCTGTTGGTATCGATATCTGGGCTGACACGGCTTTGATTCTCCCTCCCGAACTGCAGGATGCAACCTGGCGGAATCTTTTCACGAACGAGCAGTTGCAGGCGAGTGACGCTGGTGAAATTCTTCTGGCCGATACGTGCCGTGTATTTCCTGTAGCCGTGCTCCGGAGTCTTTGACGGCCATTTGGCCTCACCGCGGAACAGCATTGAGTAGGAACGAAGTTTGCGGATGTCTTGTTGGAGTATCGCCTTCAAGGGTTGAAGTTGCTCAGACGTCCCTTTTCATTCGGCGAATCGGGGGAGGGAAGCACCGGTAGTTCAACCGCCAGTCCGACCGCTGAGCGAGCAAACTGAACCGGACTCAACCGCTGCGCTTGCATCGCAAATACATCATTGATTCAGTCGCGGGATTCCCGCCTTATATTCTAACGCAGTGAGGGATTTCGACACTCCGATTTCCAAATAGCCTGAGTTGCCAAAGCTTGGGAATCGGACCAGGAACGGGGCAACCACCCCACTCTCTGGCGAGATTGGCTCGAGAAATCCCTCACGGTCTTGCCTGTATCCGCGGGTGACGGCCCCAGGTCGTCACAAAAGGAAAGTCACTTATGTTGCTCGATGAACCGTTGTGGTACAAAGATGCCGTCTTTTATGAAGTTCACGTTCGCGCGTTTTGTGATGCCGTGGGGGATGGGTTTGGCGATTTTCGAGGACTGACTCAGAAACTGGACTACCTGCAGGATTTGGGTGTGACGGCGATCTGGCTGCTGCCGTTTTACACGTCACCGTTGCGAGATGACGGGTACGACATTGCCGATTACTGCTCCATTCATTCGCATTACGGGGATCTCGAAGACTTTCGCGAATTGCTGGCCCAGGCCCATGAGCGGGGTTTGCGGGTCATCACCGAACTGGTCGTCAACCACACTTCGGATCAGCATCCGTGGTTTCAAAGGGCGCGACGCGCCCCTGCCGGATCGCCCGAGCGGGACTTCTATGTCTGGAGTGATTCGCCGGAAAAGTACCGCGATGCGCGGATCATTTTCAAGGACTTTGAGACATCAAATTGGACCTATGACCACGTCGCGCAGGCCTTCTTCTGGCATCGGTTTTACTCACATCAGCCCGATTTGAATTTTGACAACCCGGCAGTTTGGGAAGCCTTGTTGCCGGTCGTCGATTTCTGGATGGGGATGGGCGTCGACGGCATGCGGCTCGATGCCGTACCGTATCTCTTCGAGCGTGAAGGAACCAACTGCGAGAATTTGCCGGAGACTCATGAATTCTTAAGAGCGCTGCGGCGGCATGTCGACGAACGATATCCAAATCGACTGTTGTTGGCGGAGGCCAACCAATGGCCCGAAGATGCGGTGGCCTATTTTGGTAAGGGTGACGAATGCCAGATGGCGTTTCATTTTCCAGTGATGCCCCGTCTGTTCATGGCCATGCACATGGAAGACCGATTTCCTGTCGTTGATATTCTGGATCAGACTCCCACGATTCCCGATTCGTGTCAATGGGCGATGTTCTTGCGGAATCACGATGAACTCACTCTGGAAATGGTAACGGATGAAGAACGCGACTATATGTATCGGGCCTATGCGAATGATCGGCAAGCGCGTGTGAATCTGGGGATCCGTCGCAGGCTGGCTCCCCTGTTGGGGAATAATCGACGCCGGATCGAACTGATGAATGGGTTGCTGTTTTCGTTGCCCGGAACGCCAGTCATCTACTACGGTGACGAAATTGGGATGGGCGATAACATCTATCTCGGCGATCGCAACGGAGTCCGAACTCCCATGCAATGGAGCGCCGACCGCAATGCCGGATTTTCGCGAGCGAATCCGCAAAAACTATTTCTGCCGATTATTATTGATCCAGAATATCACTATGAAGCAATCAACGTCGAAGCTCAGCAGAATAATCCGAATTCGCTCTTGTGGTGGATGAAGCGCCTGATTGGGCATCGCCGTAAGCATAAAGCACTCGGGCGCGGCACGATCCAGTTTCTGCAACCGGAAAATCGGCGTATTCTGGCTTTTATCCGGCAATTTGACGGTGAGCACTTACTAGTTGTTGCGAATCTGTCACGGTTTGTGCAATTCGTGGAGCTCGACTTATCCGAGTATGCCGGCGTGGCACCGGTGGAATTGTTTGGGTCGACCAAATTTCCCAAAATCTCCAATACACCCTATCTGTTGACTCTGTCTCCGCACGCTTTTTATTGGTTTTCACTCACTCCTGAACAAGTTGCCGGGGCCGGAGTTGAACCCAAAGTGGCTCGGGAAATTCCCGTGATCTGGACGGGGCGAGACTGGCAGCGTTTGTTCGAGAATTCCGGTACGCGGCAACTGACTGAAACCTTGCGGAATTATCTGGATCGAGTCGAAGTGACCGGATCCCACCGCGTTTTACGTGGCGTGAATGTCCGTGAAACCTTTCGCGTGCCGTATGCCAGTTCCACGGCGTTTGTGGTGATCGTCGAAGTGGACTTTAACGAAGGGTCGCCGGAAACTCATGTTGTCGCATTGACATTCGCCACAACGGAAGAAACCGCGACCTGGACCCCGGGTTTTGAGCCGCGCATTCTGGCCCGCATCAATGGGCCGAACAGTGGCGTCCTGTTTAATGCGCTCCGGATTCCTGCGTTTTGTGAAGCCATTTTGCAGTGCATCACCCGGAATGTGACGATTGATGGCAGCGCGGATGGCGAGCTACTGGCGAGAAAAAGCGCCGTGTTTGAAGGTTTAAGGGGACCGGAATCGGAAGAATTGCCGGCCACTTCCGGGACGCTCGAGCAGTCGAATACGTCGATTCGATATGGGAATCGATTGATTCTGAAGGCTTACCGCAGAATTGAGGAAGGGATCCATCCGGAGTTGGAAACAGGCCGATTCTTGACGGAAGATCATCCTCTGGCGTGTGTGGCTCCACTGGCCGGATCCATTCAATACCGCGGCCGACGTAGCGAACCGATGACCCTTGCGGTCATGCATGGCTTCGTCGCCAATGAAGGCGACGCCTGGCAGTACACGCTGGACGTGCTGAGCGTATTTTATGAACACATGGTCACAGCCCCTCCGCCCGAGCCGCAGTTGCTGATGCCGTTGCGGCGACGACTGAGCGAGCGTGCCGGTGAACCGCCGACAATTGCGACGGAACTTCTCCATGGTTATCTCGAAATGGTACGGCTGCTAGGGCGTCGATTAGCGGAACTGCATCAGGCGCTGACTGGAGATTCCGCGCATCCGGAATTTATTCCCGAAGGCTTTTCTCGCCAGTATCAGCGTGCAATCTATCAGTCGCGGCGAAATGTCCTGTTCGATGTGTTGCACGAATTGGAAAGTCGGGGGCCGGAGTTTTCCGATGAAGTGCGGGCAAAGACTCGAATCATTCGTCAGTACCAGGAAGCGATCGTACGGGAATTCCATACATTGGTGGACCAGCGAGTGCATGGGACCAGAAATCGGTGCCACGGCGATTGTCATCTGCACCAGGTGTTATTCACTGGTAAAGATTTCGTCTTTATTGACTTTGAGGGAAAACCTGATCAATCAGTGGGAGAGCGTCGGATCAAGCGTCCGCCACTGTCAGACGTCGTGAGTATGTTGCGGTCCTTCGACTTCGCGGCCTATGCGGCGCTTTTCGATCTGGCCTCGGGGCGTGGCCGGGCTTCGGGTGTGATTCGAGACGAAGACCGCGCCACATTACTTCCCTGGGCCACGGCCTGGCGTGGCTGGACTCATGACGCATTTTTGCAAGGCTACTTCGAAGTCAGTGATCAGGCAAACTGGGTCTCGGAAAATGTTGAGGAACGCGATCTCCTGTATCGGACGCTCATGCTTGAGCAATTGTTTCAGGAAATTGATCGCAATCTGGAGTATCGGCCGGCATGGCTCAATTTTCCACTCAGCGGCTTAATGGAAGCATTGGATTTACAACTGCCCGCACCCGTCGCTGTCGAGCGTCCGGCATAAGCCCGTATGGTCTTCTGAGGCAATTCCCTCAACTGGCAATCCCGGTTCGAACGGCCTGACAGTTGCTCTGTTCCGAGTTCTCAGGGGACTTCCAGACGACGTCCCAATAGTGATGATCAAACATCTCTGTTGAAAACAGTCTGCATTTCGGAAGCGGAGATTGCTCGATGACTTATCATCTTGAAACGGCAGGCAAGACGCACCAGGGACTGGTTCGTGAGACGAATGAAGATCAATTCCTTATTGCCTCGCTCACCAGGAGAGTTCATGTCCAGGCAGCAAGTCCTGATCTCAAGGCGGCCGAACCGATCGCTGCGCCAGCGGAAGACGAACTACTCGTCGTTGCTGACGGGGTTGGTGGAACTGACGCCGGCGAAGTCGCCAGTCGCGAAGCTGTACGTGGCATGCTCGATTATGTTCAGAACGGAATGCACTGGCATCTCCATGATCGCGAGCAGCATGAGCAGGAATTGATTCAGGAATTCACGCAGGCTCTCGATTACTGTCAAAAGTGTGTGATCGCCGACACTCGCAAGCACCCCGAGCGGCGTGGCATGGGAACGACCCTGACTACGGCCTATATCGCCTGGCCCAAAGCGTTCGTCCTGCATGCCGGTGACAGTCGTTGTTATCGCTATCGCAATCAGGAAATCTCACGCGTCACGACCGACCATACAATGGCACAGCAGATGGTCGATGCGGGAACTCTGGCACCCGAGGAAATGGCCGCATCCCCCTGGGCTCATTATGTCTGGAACGCTGTTGGGGGCTCGGACCGGACCTTAATCCCTGAGCTGAAAGTGGTGGATTTGATCTTGGGTGATGTCCTGTTGCTCTGCAGCGATGGGCTGACCAAACATGTTCCTGATATCCGCATTGCCCGGGTTCTGGAGTCGTCCAAGACTGCTGATGAGGCGTGTCAGCGGCTGATTCAAGATGCCTGCGACGCAGGCGGCACGGACAATGTCACGGTGGTCATTGCCAAGTTCAAGCCCGAACATCACTCCAATCACTTGAAAGCGGAAGCAGCTACCGTCCCGCTCTCCGCGACATCCGAAATGGGTGAGATGTCACCGGAATTCGCGCCTGCTGAAAGCGAGTGGGCAACTGAAGTGGCATGCTCCAGTACTTAATCGAATCAAAGACTCGTCCAGGATCAACCGGAGGGATTTGCCACTCAGTGGCTAACAAAGGACCTGGCGAGCGGTGGGTGTAAGCCCACTGGTTTTT
>JAQGHT010001158.1 GCA_028291565.1 Planctomycetaceae bacterium
CCTGGCAGCCGGGCCAACTGGCCCAGTCGTCGGCAGGCCGGTTTGACTACGGACCAGAATTGACCGTTGTTCCGCATCCCAATCTGTGGTCCGGTGAATGGACGGGAGAGATCTCAGGCCCCCATTCGGCCAGGTTGACCAGCCCAAAAGATGCGGCGGCGGGAATCCAGCTGATCCGCGATTTCCAACTGGCCGAGCAAGGAACCGAAGTCGCGCAGAAAAACGCCCCTTTGCATCTGGTTTGCAAGCAAACGATCCATAACATTTCCCAGGAAGTTCGCGAAGTCTGTCACTGGGGACGTTCCTTTTCACCCGGCGGCGGGATTTGCCTGATTCCGCTCGGGGACCGTCCGAGCCGGTTTCCTTCGAAGTATGCGATGTACGAAGACAGCGCGATCATCAATGTGCGAAACACGGACGACAAGATTCGCGAACGAGACGGCTTTCTGGAAATCCTGGCGCCGCCGCGCAAGCCGAAACTGGGATTCGACAGTACCGCCGGGTGGCTCGGGTACCTGATGCCCAACAACACGCTGTTCGTCAAACGGTTTGCGACGTTTCCAGACCGTGTCTACAACGAAGCGGCTGGATTGACGCTTTCGGTCTGGTATCCCACTGGACCACGCATTGAACTTGAACCGATTGGACCTCGCGAACGACTGCAACCGGGTCAGTCGGCGTCGTTCACCGAAGACTGGTGGTTGCTGCCGTTTCCATTCCCCAAAGAGGGCCAGCAGGTGGACTTGAAGGCACTTAACGCATTAGTCAAAATGCACACTTCTGTTCAATTTCCTCGATGATACTCAAAAGTATGGGTTTCCATGACTTCGGTCCCTTTGAATTCCAGGACGCGCAACGTCAGGCCGTCAAATTCGGCCGAATGCAACTGGATGCCGAGGTCGAAACGGCGAATGACTTTCAATTGAGGAAAATCCCACACGAAAATCTGTCCGCGTTCGCTGCCTCGGACTAGTAGTCGCTCCCCGTCATGGGTGATGCCGATCACAGCCAGCTGATCCTTGGGAAAAGGAATTTGCTCGATCTTTGACGGCTCAATGCCTTGGGTGAACAACGCATTTTCCGTACTTGTTTCGTTAAGCTTCCCTGATGCGACGAGCAAGTTCCGGTCGCGGGCGAAAGCCCATCCAGTCAATGTGTCGCCCTCGAAGAAATCGGAGATCTTTTTTCCCGTTGCCAGATCGATCAGTGTTACGCCCCGAATGCGTTTTCGACTGGGCAGGTAGCCCCAATAGTCGACAAGCAGTCGATCGTCGGCAAGGAACGCATGTTGAAATCCCGGCTGATTCTCGAAGCCTCGATATTTATTTTCCAGGCGGGCGACTTCTTTGCCGGTGGTCGTGTCGAACACGGCAAGCAGAGTGCCGTGCCAGGTGACCGCGAATTTGCCCGTTGCTGAAAGGTAGCAAGGCGGGTCCGTCGCTGCTCTTGCCTGGATCGGAGCGGTGTTCGGTGTCATCGGAGTGAGAAACACTTGCAGAAGGTTTTTCTCAATATTCCAGATACCAAACGCCCCGTCGGTGCTGACGAGGATCGGGTCATCAGGTCCCCGCAGTATAACTGAGCGAATGTTCTTGAATCGGGCGCGAGTGTTCAAATCGATTTCCTGCATGGTTCTGGACGTCGCCACCTCTTGGAGGGCGACCACCCCTGGAGCCGTCAAAATGATTCGGCGATCACCCTGCGGACTTAAGGCAAGCGTGACCGGCGCTGGAGCCCGCGGTCGCGGGCGAACAATCGGCACATCGGGATCGAGCAGCCTGACATAACCTTGTGTATCGCAGATGGCAAGAAAAGTGCCGTCCGTGTTGCCCACGAGTTGTATGAGTGGTGTTTCCTGTGGCTTCATGCGGACGGATGGTTGCTGATCGGTCTTCTTCCAAATCAACACTTCTCCAATCTGTGTCGCAGCGGCGACGCGGTCTGCTCCAAGAAACGCAACCGCCTTCAAACCTTGTCCTTCAGTCTTGAACGAGCCCGATTCTTCACGCGTCTTGAGGTTCAGAACGGTCACCTGTTCGTTCTGAAACTTGCCCTTGTCTGCGTATTGATAATGGCCCATTGCTACTCGTTCACCATCCGGAGCCAGCGCCCACGCCAGGAAATAGCCTGAATTGGTGATCATTCGAGTCGGTGGTTCCGCTTCTTCACCGGCAGGATAGTCAAAACTTCGGACCACTCCCTGGCTATCAAGCACGCAGAGACGTTTCCCCTGATTCCGCCACCAACAGGCGAACGCTTTGGCTCGGGTGTCGACATTCGTCTTCGGAATGAATTGATGGAGTGGCTTCTGGTCACTGATTCGGTAGGCAGTTGTGGTGGTTCCTGGTGCGACAAGCTCTTGGCCGTTGGGGGTTAAGACCGGGATAAACTCATCGTCGATCAACCCGGCAAGGAACCCGACCCGGCCAAACGAAATGGATTGCAGCAACGGTCGACCATCCTTGATCAAATACAATCCCATTTCATTCATTCTGGGATTGGCTGGCTGAACGTCTTTCCGTCCCCATCCGATTGAAAGCAGTGCATCCCCATCCGGGCTGTCGAGGACTCGTAGCACGCGACCGACTTCCAGATGTCGTGGCTGAACGGCCCAGGTTGCCGTGTCGATCAGCATCAAGTCGCCATTTTCCGTGCCAGCGTATAAGACCCGTCCGTCAGTGGAAAACGCCAGATAGACAATCCATCTATGACCAAAACGCCACGTTTGGCGAATGCCTGGTACGGCCGGATCCAAATTCGATGTCAGGGCGATCAAGGTCTCACTGGGGATAACTTTCAGGAGCTCTTCCTGCAGGCTTTCCCAGCCGACCAGGCGCGTGCGGGCTTGCATCTGGAACCACAACTGGTCCGGATGTTGTTCCGTAATCTCCGCCGCACGCTCCAAAGCTGTTACGGTTTGTTTGAAGGAGTTCCAATTCGGTCCCGCGGCAAATTCCTTCCGCAAGCTGGCAGCGACTTTCCGAGTTCCGATCTGGCGTGCCTCTTCAAGCACTGACGATAATTTCAGCCTCTCGGCCGATCTAGGGGGCTCAATGTTCTTATCGGTAGTCGCTTCCTTCAAAGTGGCATGGACTTCGTTTGGCCCGGAATTCACAGTCGCCGTATTTGACGTTACTTGATTCAAGTCGGATACTACTTCCTTGGACTTTTCCGATCTCCAGCAGCCTGCGCACATCAAGACAGCAGTCAGGAACCAAATGCCAAAACGATGTCGCAGATGATCCGCTGTCAGCTGGTAGCGGACGGGATTTGCATTCAGCCGGCCCTCTTCGGGTTTGTACATGTTTCATTCTTTCGATGAGGTCCAGAAAATGTCGATGATTTGGGCGTCGAGCGAGGATGCAGCAATGATTCCCGTCAAGCTTGAAAATGTGCAGAACTTCACAGTCGGCCAGTTACGTCATCATCGGTGCACGCGAAGCTGTCTCCTGGTATGGACTGCGATGTTGACTCTGCTGGTCAGTAATCGTGGAATTGCACAGGCACCATTCACTGACTCGAAAGGAAGCGTCACGGAGTCTCCTCAGAAGAAAGCAAGTCCGACTGAAAACACTCGAAATGAAAAGAACCCGACGGAAATACAGGCCAAGGTTGCGAGATCGAATGCGGCGATTGCCGCGGCACTGAACAAAATTCGGAAATACAAATTAGCAGTTTGTGCCCGGTTCGAACAGGCAGCGGATGGCAATGTGACTTTTTGCCAGGTCCAGACGGTGCCGCTTCAAATTCCGGGCTGGCAACGTTTGCGGTGGTCCGGTAATCTGCGAGATCGTGGGAAATAGCCGGTGGAAGACCAGTCTCGCAATAGACACTGCTCGGTGAAGAATGAGACTTTCGGTCGCAGCGTCATTTGACAAACATCTCATTCATCGCCGCGAACAGAAAATGACTTCGCATGATGAATCGATCCGTGAATCGTTGTGGTCTGCTCTTGGCGCAGGTGCTGGTGATTTCGACCTGCTGGATTTCCATTTCGCGGCCGGTCTCTGGTGCGGATTATTTCCTGACGATCGGGGGCGGCTACGACCGTTCTGGAAACCAGGCTTCCCTTGAAGCGAATGTCGTTTTCTTTCAGCAAGTTCTGGCTGAAAGGCATCGTGGTCCCCTGCGGCACGACATTTATTTCGCAGATGGTCACGACCCGGCTGCCGATTTGCAAATCCTGGCTGAGAAGCCCGCCAAAGATCAGGCGCCGAGTAAGACGCCGGCCACGGATTTGCTAGCCTCTGTGCATCGTCGCAATGGTCAGGTCAACGTGACTTACCGCAATCACCAAGTGACGGGAATCTCTGGACCGCTCGACCCCGCGCTCATTCGCGCCGATCTCGACAAGCTCGCTAAGACCGCCCAAGCCGGAGATCGCCTGATTGTCTATGTGACCGCGCACGGGAGTGAGGGTGAGGAAAACGACCCGTTCAACACGACTATTGACTGCTGGAACGAACGCAAGATCACCGCCCGCGAATTCACCGGGTGGCTCAATAAGTTACCGTCCAAAGTACCGGTCGTGATGGTGATGGCTCAGTGCTATTGTGGCGGGTTTGCCAATACGATTTTCCAGGACTTGGATCAAGATAAAGGATTGGCTCCGCACTTACGTGTCGGATTCTTCGCCCAGCAACACGACTTGCCCGCCGCTGGTTGCCGGCCTGATATTGAGCACGACGAAGAGTTCAGCAGTTACTTCTGGGGCGCTCTGGCAGGTCGAAGTCGCAACGGTGTCCCGATCAAGGATTGTGACGTCGACGGTAACGGCAGCGTCTCGTTCGCAGAAGCGTATGCCTACGCAGTGACCGCAGGCGAAACCGTTGACATCCCGCTCAGAACATCTGAAGTAGCATTGCGAGCCTTCAGTCGCCTGAAAGCCGCCGAATCCAAAGACGCCGCCGGTACGAAAGAAAACAAGACAGCGGAACAAAACGAATCCGCACAGGATACCAAAGCCGTGCCTGCAGGTCATGAGATTTCCAAAGAACGACCGGCTCTGTCCACCATGAGCGGCACGCTGCAGTCCTTCGTTGATCGAGGCCGGCCGGTCTCGGGCCGGATTGTCATCCAGCTTTCCAAAACTTTAGGATTTCAACTTCAGGATGACGTGAAGGTCGTCACGGCGGCTTATGACGGACTCCGCCGTGGCGGGCGCGGGAGGGGACGCCGCCAGGGATCGGGACGGCGTGACCTAATTAAAGAGATCACCGAGAAGTGGCCTGAGCTTGGCGATGCCCGTAAATGGGAGAAATCGCCCCTGCTGAAGCTCGATAATCAGGAGAAATTACTGGCCGAGCTGAAGCAGTTGCCCAGCTGGAAGAGCTTTGAAGAACGTCTCAAGCAAAGGGAAAACGCCAGTCAAGAGTCCGAAAAGCGAGAACTGCGTGAAGTGAAGTTCCGGCGATTGATTAACGCACTCGAAACGATCGTCCTCGAAAAGAACCTGCCGCAGTTCGCCACACCGGAAATCGTCGCTCGTTATCAGCAAATCCTGGCTCTGGAAGAATCGTTCTTAAGCCCTGGAGAACGTCGAAACTGATTGATCAAGGTTATTTTCCGCGCTCATCTTGCATCTGCCATTCGTGTTTCCGGTTATCTCGAAACCGCTCTCGCCACGTGATTTCGAAAATCCGCTGACCGGAGGCGGATTCCCTCCACCCGTTTCGGCACCAGGGATGATTCACATCCCGATACAAGCCCGAAACGCAAGCGAGTGCGACGAATTGACTTGCTATCGACCAGTTTGCCTGGCGGCCCGCAACAGTGTATTACGCTGTCTGTGAAGCATTCGCAGTAGCAACAGACTCGTAGGCACTTGCTTGTGCTTCGGCCCTGATTGCGGCGGTGAAGGATCCGGGTTTAAGACCGACTCGTTCAGATCCGACAGTCATGATAAGCAAATTCTCTGGTTCGACGGATCTCATCCAATAGCCCGTTGGTAAGTAGTCTGAACTTTCGATCTCAGTTGACAAAATCAAATTGACGTCAACATGCATACGTGACATAATCGCCGTTTGCACATGAATTGATCTTTCTATGATACGCAGTTGAAATGTCTCATTCCGCATCGTGTTAATACATTGCGGAAGTGGCAGTCGCTTCTACTCGCAGAATAACTCGGTTCAGTGATTCATTGCGACGATCGTAATTATTGTTATGAAATCGTTGCACCTTCGTTCAATTTGGAGTTACGTCATGCGTTTAGCCTCGAAACGTCCGAAATTCCGAGTCAAAGATCGAAAGCGGTGGGTCTGCGCTTTTACACTCATTGAGCTGCTGGTGGTCATCGCCATCATTGCCGTCTTGATTGCACTGCTGTTGCCGGCCGTACAGCAAGCCCGTGAATCCGCGCGGCGCACGCAATGCAAGAACAACATGAAGCAACTCGGTCTGGCAATTCACAACTACGCCGATGGCAATGGAATGTTTCCCATCTCGCAGCGAGACAAAGGAAGCCAATTGATCGCCATGCTGCCGTTCATCGACCAGGCTGGCCTGTTCAATCAAATCAACTTCAATGGGTCTGTCGTCGGCCAGACCATTAATGGCAAGGTCATTGATGCTTATGTGCTTCCAGGAACACAGTGTCCCAGTGAATCGGCGGGTTCAATGTCCCCCAGTGGTCGGGCTAGTTCCAGTTATTCGTTCTCGTTGGGAGCTCAACTGCTTGAGGCCACCAACGGATGCAATTTGAGTTCTGTCGTCGCCGCCTATCCCGCTCCGTGGGATCCTGACGGCAATCGGGAGGATCCATTCATGCGTAACAATACACGTTCGGACTACGCGATTATCGGCCAGATTTCAGGTGTGTTTGGACGAGGCTATTTCTCCAGCTACTCATCGAAATTCGCTGATATTACGGATGGAACGAGCAACACAATTGCGATGGGGGAAGTCCGGTTCTCCTGTAATAAATGGAATTGGCTCGATGGGCGTAGTTGGGTCAGCGGTGATGGACATTGGTACGGCACGGCGGCACCAATCAATTTCCCCACGTGCTCTGATTCAGCGGGATACAACAACGGTCCCTGCACGCTCAATCAAGACAACTGGAATTCGCAGTTCGGCTTCAAGTCGAAACATGTCGGTGGCGCCCACCTGCTGCTCTGTGACGGTTCGGTCCGTTTCGTCAGCCAGAATATTAACATGTTCACGTATCAGATGCTGGGAGACCGGAGCGATAGTCTTGTTGTTGGGGACTTCTGATCCCTCCGAGACTGTAAACAATTGAGGCAGGACCGGTTTTTAACCGGTCCTGCCTGTTTGTTTTCAGTCGCTTCGCGATTCAATTCCTGCAAAATGACGAACTGAAGGGATTTCAATTGTCATAAGCCGAGTCCAAGAATTCGAGAGAATTCCAGTGACCGACCTCGACCGCATAGAATTCTGATGCTTACTGTGTGAACATTTTTCGCGGCGCAGGGCTGTCGAGCAACCGCTCGTTTTGTTGTTCTTAATATTTTGCGTGTACGGATTGTCATTTGGCACTGCATGAAGGAAGTTTCTCGTATGACGACCAGGTTCATTGAAATTTGCTGTCTCGCGCTGATTTTCAATTCGATGGGGTGCGGTGGTAGCGGTCTCCCCGAGACGGTGTCCGTGACTGGAACAGTCTCGTATCAGGGCAAACTGGTTGAGGGAGCTCAGGTTGTCCTCAATAATAATGATCCAGCTGGAAAATCCGCTGCGGGTGTCACGGATGCGCAGGGAAAGTTTTCGGTGCAAACCTATCTGGACCCGACACATCAAGCGACTGGTGCGATCCCAGGTCAGTACAAGGTCACCGTCTCAAAGCTCGAGAAAAATACGCTGTCTTCAGAAGAAATGATGAAGAATGCAGCATCGGGAACCAAGCCAGCCGTTCCCAAACAGTTGCTTCCTGAGAAATACTCCAGCCTGGCGACGACGGACCTCCCGGCTGAAGTCAAAAAAGGAAACACCGCGCCGCTGACGCTGGAACTCAAGGATTAGACCGGATTAACCTTAGGGAGCGTTGGGCTAAGACCAACGGCTTCGGGTGACTGACATTGCCGGGGTATTCCGTAAGATTTAAGGATTAGCGAAGCAATAGCAGTCGGTACTTCAAGCCACGCGGCGATGTCGCGGGCTGTAGGACGGACATTCCTGTCCGTCCGGCGCGATGTTGGACAGGGGTGGACGTCCTGCAAATGGTTCCGACACTTTTTGGCTCGCCAGTCCTAAGACGGCGAGCCACCGCTTCGATGGCAGTCTTTGATGCGCCAATCTTCATTTTTGACGAACAAGCCGGTTTTTTCCCTCGATCACCGTCCACGCCGTGTTTGTGGTGATATCGTCGAATGTTTCACGCAATCCACTCGGCCAGAAAATGACCACCTGAGCAATGCGTGTCGTATTTCCCACTCCCATCACCAATCGCCGTTCGTTGCTGGCCTGATATCCGTCACCAGCGGTCAGCTGATAATGTTGAGTTTCACGGCCGATTTGCAACTCAACGCGCGTACCGATCGCATCTCGGCTTGACGTGACGCCGCGAAAGTCCAGCGTCAGGAATCGGCCCGCGGCCTGCGTTCGATTTGTCAGCAACACACTCGATGAACCGAGATGACCGATCGCGAGGTCGTCCAAACCATCACGATTCCAATCGACACGCGCTACGGCGCGACCGAGATATTTCCCTTCAAAATACTGCCCCAGAGAGTTCGCTGGCAGTTCGCGAAACGCGCCGCGTCCCTGATTGCGAAAGAACTGAGGGGGCATACGGTAAGCAATTCCACGTCGGGTGAAGTCGTCGATGTGTCCATTGGCTACAAACAGATCGGGCCAACCATCCAGGTCCGCGTCGAGAAATTGCGTGCCGAATCCGAGCATCAGGTAACCCGCCTCCTGCAAACCTGATGTCGCGATGGCATCGGTGAATAAACCCGGCTGCAGTTGCAGGTACAGGTTGTTATATTCCCGTTCAAAATTCGTCACGAACAAATCCAACCGTCCGTCGCGATCGACGTCCGCCGCTGCGACTCCCATGCTGGCCTGGGCCTGACCCGATGCGTCAAATGCCAAACCTGATGCGATTCCCTCTTCATGGAACGCCGGGAGTTCGCCCGGTCGTGAGATGCTGTTGCGAAAATAGAAGTTCGCAGTTGTGTCATTGGCCACAAACAGATTCAGCCGACCATTGCCTTCAAAATTAGCGGCGACGATTCCCAGGCCGCGACCGGTTGAATCGTGAACTCCCGATCGTACAGACGATTCCTCGAACGTTCCGTCTCCCCGATTCAAATAGAACTGATCGGCGGCCGGCGGAAAGACTTGCGGATAACACATGCGCGGGCTGCCGTCGGGATCCTGGCAGACGCGGGTGTAGACGTCGTCTCCGGTCAGGTAGTTGACGACGTATAAGTCGGGAAGAGCGTCGGCATTAATGTCCACCATGACACAACTTGTGGACCAGGAATCTCCGGCCGTGCCTGTTTCGGGCGTGACATCGCTAAATGTTCCATCGCCGTTGTTTCGCATGAAACGATTCGGTCCGATGTTCGCCACATACAAATCGGGAAAGCCATCCGAGTTGTAATCGCCGACGGTGACTCCCTGACTGAAACGGTCTTCGATGATTCGATTCACTGCCGTCACGTCTTCGAACCGCTTGCCCTCAACGTTGCGATACAGCCGGTCGAGAAATTCTTGAGGATTTTGTTGCCCTGGTTGTTCTGGAAGTCGGCAACCCTGAGTGAAATACAGATCGGGCCACCCGTCAACGTCGAAGTCAATCGCTGCGATGCCGCCACCAGTAAACTCATAGGACCGTTCGCCGGACCCATCATGCGGGCAGTTGAAATAAGTAAAATTGAGCCCCACAGCGTGTGACAAGTCCTCGAACTGGATCCGGGCTGTGCCAGAATCGGCATCGTGCGGTCGCTGGGGCTCAAACTCATTCATGAGACGCCAGTCTGGCAAGGGATACAGCGACAGGTCCAGCTCTGCGACGGGATTCGCTTTGGGTAACACACGACCGGGGCGTTCAGAGTCGAGTCGCTTCCGGAGGCGGGCCGAGTTCTGCCAGGCCCATTCCGTTTTCGGCTCAACCGCCAGGACCATGCGATACCAGCCCCAGGCCTCCCACAGTCTGCCGAGTGCCTCCGTTTGTTCAGCAGCCTGCCGCAAGAGGTCGATGTGCCGCCGATTGTCATAGAGTAAGTTCATGATTCGAAAGAGTTCGCTCAACTGGTCCGCGCGTTGCACGCACTTTTGCGAGACCGAATTCCGCGACTCGCGTTGCAGCAGTTGAGCCAACTGATAGTTGGCGTACTGTTGATCGGGGTTCAGTCGTAACGCCTCGGCAAAGCATCGAATCGCCGTGCGGGAATCGTGCCGCGTCATGAACCATCGCCCGCGCAGTACCCACAGGTCCGGATGAACTTCGCTGTTGTTCATGTCACGTAAGGCATGCCAGCGAAGAAAGGCGTCTCTTGCCTGCTGTTTCAAGTCCGGCACATCTTTCGTCGCGCTGTCCAGCTGGCCGAGTTCCAGCGCGGCTTTGCCCAGTTGAATTCCAACTTCCACACATTCCGGATGTGCGGCGGCTAATGGCATCAGTCGTCGAGCCGCGTCAACCGGGTCATGTTGCGCGAGTTTCCGGACGGCGGTTCCCAGCTGCGGCCCCAACCCGTCAGGATCGGTAGCGACCCAGGTTTTCAGGAGATCGTCATCCCCAACAATGGCTTGCAGATTTCCCAGCCACAGAAGTTGATCAACCGAGGTTTGCCCGTGTTTAAGTTGTTCCAGGAGGTGCGGTACCGATTCCCAGCGGCGTCCTTCGACCGACAACAAGAACGCCAGCCGAGTGTGAGCGGGCTGGAGTGAAGGTTGATTGAACCGCAGGCCTCGGCGAAAGCACTTTTCCGCCGCATCAATGTATCCTTCCTGAAAAAATGCCTCACCCGCAAACTTGATTGTCGAATCGTCCCCAGGAATTGGGGCGTACTGCCCGTCTTCAGACGCGGCAACAAACCGAGAGAAATACTCAACCGCTTCGCTAAAATGACGGCGTTTTACCGCAACCCGGATGGCGCACATCAACATTCGCTGGTCGTTGGGTTCGCGAGCAAGATACTGAATCGTGAGATCAGCCGCTCGATCGAGATCTCCAGCATTCTCTGCCTGCTCGGCTTCAAACTGCAGCTTTGCCGTTGATAGAGTCCCAACCGGGAGCCAACGCCAGACCCCCACCATAAAAGCGCTGACGACAATCAGGCTGACGATCACCATCCACACCCACCGTTCGGCTCTGTTCCTGAACATCACCGCAGGGGTCTCCGTTTCGGCAAAGGATATGATCCTTAGGATCGGCGCACTATTAACTGTCGCGATATTGCCAGGGCCCTCCGCAAGAGCCAGCGGCGAGACGCCGCTTCTACGACAGTTGTTGATGCGCCGACCCTTGTCGCCTCACGGCACATCTGAAATCAGATCTCCCAGATAGCAGATGTTGCCAATGTTGGCTACATTATAAATGTACCAACTGGGGCATGACAACCGCATATCCGTTTGATTGCATGGACCGTTCCATATCGGAGTTTCCTGGTGAACGTTGAGTCAACGAAAACTGCTCCGGCATGGATCACGGCAGCCCTGCTGTGGTCGCTGTGCGGTTGCGGGTTCTCGGTCAATTCAACTCCCGAACCCATTGACAAGCGGCCCGAGCGTCCCATCAATTCTCCGATGACGGGGAAGGTCGATCACGTTATGCCGGATGTCGCCATCTCGGCGTTGAAGTTTTCTGTACTCCCCCTGAGAACCGCTTGTCGCTATTCAAATGGTTCAGCGGCGATGGTTAACAGTATCGTCGAAACCCTGGGCGGCGGAGTCGCGGTGTTCGACTATGATCGAGATGGCAGTTTGGATTTATTCGCCACTGGAGGCGGCCGGTTTACACCGCGTCGAACTGTCGAAGGTATGCCGTCGCACTTGTTGCGAGGAAACGGCACTGGTGACTTCAATTCTGTCAAAGCGGGAGTGGATGCATCACGGTACTTTTCGCACGGCTGCTGGACTGCTGACCTGGACAATGATGGATTCGCAGACCTGTTGGTGACGGGCTACGGCGGACTGCAGTTGTTTCACAACCAGGGAGACGGAACCTTCGACGAAGTCGCGGAAGCGGCACAATTGCATGATCCTTCGTGGAGCACCGCGGCCGCGTGGGGGGATGTCAATCGCGATGGGAATTTGGATTTGTATATCGCTCACTACGTCGACTGGAGCTTTCAGTCGCACCAATCCTGCAACGACCCACGTGGAGGCCACGATGAGATTTGCGGCCCCAAACATTATCGTCCGCTCAGTGATCGGCTGTTTCTATCGCGTGGCGATGGCACGTTTGAAGATGGCACGATGTCGGCCGGACTGGTTGCTGGCGGCAAAGGATTGGGAGTCGTGCTGGGGGATTTCGACCTGGACAACGATCTCGACTTGTATGTCGCCAATGATACCACGGAAAACTTTCTGTATCTGAATCGAGGCAATGGTCAATTCGACGAAGTGGGAGTGCTGAAAGGTGTTGCGTTGGATGATGACGGACGTCCTACGGGAAGTATGGGAGTGGATCTGGCCGACTTTGATGGAGACGGCCTGCCAGACTTGTGGACGGCGAACTACGAACATGAAATCTTTGGCTTGTACCGCAATCTGGGCGGAGGGCAATTTCAGCATGTCAGCCGATCGACCGGGTTCGCGGCCATCGGCGATCAATACGTCGGCTGGGGGACCGGGTTTGCCGACTTCGACCGTGATGGTGACCTGGACGTCATTGCCACGACTGGCCATGTGAAGCGATTTCCCGCCTCGGGAGCTGTTAAGCAACTGCCGCTGGCCTGGCTCCAGGACCACGGAAGATTCGTCCGGCAAAGCTTTCCTGCAGATACCTATCTGGGTATTGCTCACGAAGGACGCGGTCTGGCCCATGGAGATCTGGACAACGACGGTGACATTGATGTTGTGATTGCTCATATTGACGAACCGCTGGCGGTCCTGTCGAATCAAACAATCTCTACCAGCGATTGGCTGCGAATTCACCTGGTCGGAAGGAAAAGTTGTCGCGACGCAATCGGCGCTCGATTAGGCCTGAAACTGGGAAATCGAATGGTCTGGCGGCAGATCCAGGGCGGTGGCAGTTATCTCTCGCAGAGCGATCTCCGTCCGCATTGGGGTATTCCAGCAGGCGCCCAGATCGGAGAACTCACAATTCACTGGCCCTCGGGCCAGATCCAAGTCGTAAGAGAGTTGTTGCCGAACACCACCGTGTCCATCATCGAGCCGGAGCAAGCCCTGTAATGTCTACCGGCCAACCAATTGTCGACAAGACGCGTGTCAGGTGGATTGCAATCGCCGGCAGCATCGGCCTGATTCTCGGTGCATTCGGCTGGAGTCTCCTTCAATCGTCCCCTGAGCATCAGTTTCGAGCAGGCTGGGAAGCTTTCAAATCAACTGATTTGCGCCAAGTCGACACGCTGGCGAGTGCGCTTTCGAAACGACGGGGATTCGAATCGCATTCGCATTTGCTGCGAGGCGCGTATCTGTTGCGTATCGGTCGTTCGCGTGAGTCCCTCGAAGAACTCCGACTGGCCCTTGATCACGACGAGACGCGCGTCAAAGCTCAGGTTCTCGCAGGAGAGGCACTCGCGACGTTGCAGCAGTCACTATTGGCGACCGAGGTCTTACGCGAAGCACTCGCCAGGGAGCCGGACAATGTCGAGGCTCATCGCTGGGCCGGCGTGGCCTATTACGATCTCGGCGCAATGGAACCCGCGGTTCATCATCTGGAACGTCTGGCCACTTTGGCCCCCAGCGACCCGCGACCGCATCGGGTCATGGGGCTGATCTACAAGGATCTGGAAAACGACCAGCGCGCAGTGAATTGTTACCAGGAGTCTCTCACACGCAGCGTTGATCAGCCTGACATCGAATCCATCCGGACGGAACTTGCCGAAGTCCAGATCCGCCTGAACCGCCATGCGGCGGCCCAAGAAACATTAAGCCACTGCAAATCATCCGCCCGAGTTCTCGCGTTGCGAGCCGAGTGCCAGTCCGCGCTGGGAAATCAATCCGCTGCGAAGGATTTGCTGGCCGCGGCTTTGAAGGTGGATCCAAACGATACCGCTTCACTTTTGTTGCAGGGCACATTCGCCTTGAACGACGGTCAACCGAGTCGTGCGGTTGCCGCGTTTCAGAAAGTCGTCAAGCAATCTCCCACCGACTTCACAGCGCGGTTCAAGTTGTCACGCGCCCTCGCGCAATCGGGCGACGAGAACCGCGCCGCCGAGCAATTGAAGGTCATGAATGAAATCAAAGAGGTTCGCCGCGAGGCGAATCAGGATTATCAACAAGTCCTGGGGCATCCCCGCGACGCGGACGCCCGTTTCCGCCTGGGAATTCTCTCCGAAAAACTCAACCGCCCGGACCTGGCTCGCATGTGGTACCAAGCCGTGCTGTCGATTGATTCAAACCATGCACCGGCGATGTCTGCCCTCGCCGCTCTCGGGCCGAACCCCGAAGAAGTACCTCCCCGCGATGCCGCGAAAGATTTCCAGCGAGCGAGTTCCAAGTAGCCAGGGGCGCCTAGATTTTTGGTACAATGCGGCACATGTTCAATCGTTTGAGCGGAATTCAACGCTTCGAAACAACATCGGCAACTCTTCATCAATAGCTCAGGCAGGTGTCGTGTGATGACTCAGAATCAGCCCGTATTGAGGAGACTCGTGTTTCAACCTTTCATCAGGACTCTTTTTCCGGTGATGCGCATTGTGGCGGTCGTCATCGGAGTCCTTTGGACCGGCGTTTGGCATTCATTCTTGGCGCGGGCTGAGCCGTCCGGAGTTCGAGCTGAATCGCAAAATACTCAAAAGTCGCCGGAAACGGTTCAGCCTGCGGATCAGGCGAAATCGGAATTGAACAAAGCGTTGGAAGCTGCGTGTCAGCGCGCGCAGACTAGCCTGGCGTCGATCAAGACGGCGCACATCAAGTATCGATCGAGCAGTTGCAGTCGCTATAAACCGCAACTCAGTCCAGAGCACTGTGCCGAACTGATGCTGAAGTACGATCTCGTGAAATATCCAGAACAGTTGCGAGATTTCTTCGCGGCCTTGAATGACGTTGACGAACTCGTTCCAGAACGTCCGTGGACGGAAGTGGACTTGTACCTTGACGGCAAGAAAGCCCGCCGGTCTTGGAACTATCGTAACGCTGAACCGGATGTACATATTGTGGATGAGACTGTCTCTCTCGATTGGGGGGCCGCGAATTCGCAACTCGATATTACTCCCATCAACAAATCCTGGCATAACATGCCGAACCTGGCTGACTTTGTCAGGGTATTTCGGGGAGTGAACCGGCAGTACGTAATCAAACGCCAACAGGGGCAGCTCAGCATCGCGATTGGTGAAAAATCTGCCGAGCCTGAGTCGGGGAAAGATGCGGCAACTCAAAAGCAGCCGGTCGCTGAGCGAAAGGACAATGGAATCCGATGGCTCGTAGTGATCGACGAGGCGACGGGATTTCTCGTCAAATCATCCACCCTCCATCCCAAGTTTGGAGTGCTCGACGAAACCTATTGGCAGGGCTGGCAAACCGGAGCGGACGGCATTCCATTTCCGAAAGTCGTGGTTGAGTTCAAGTATTCGAACGGAACTCTGCAACGCGCCGAGTTTCGGTTGATTCGCGAAACCGAATTCAATGTCAAGTTCCCGGACTCGTTGTTCCGGATCGGTGCACCCGCGGGATCTGTGATCGTTGATAGCCGCAACGGAAATCGGGGCGCCTTTGGGATTAATTATGATATTCTCGACGTCTTGTCAGCCGAGCAAATGGCAAAAGCGATGCAGCCTCTGCCGAAGGAATTGACCACACCTGAGGAAATACAGGCGGTGGCGGAATTGAAGGAAATCTATCGGTTGGCAGACGGCGAGTTCCTCAAGCGAATAGATTCGCCTCAACCTGCTGTCCGCAAGTACCTGTTCCGCATGTTAGGCAAGCGGTTTGTCCCGACGCGCCGTCCCAAAGGCTTTGATGTGATTTCCTGGGAGAACGGTCAAGCGCAGGATTCGTTCAGCTATCTGGGAATGCCGGCCAATCTGACCCGTTTGATTCATTCGATTCTGAAGTTCTCGACAGTCGAAGTCGAAGGAGATCACTCGCTGCTCGAACGTGAGATCAGCGGAGATTTCCTTTACCGTCCTGAATCTCCGGTGGCGGATTTGGCCCAGCGCCTGGCCGAGATTGCCAGCCAGGAACTCCGAACCCCAATCAAGTTGGAGATTTGTGACGTTGAACGTCCGGTGTATGTGGCCAAAGGGACCTGGAAAATCAATCTGCAAAAGGACCAGCAGTACGTGAACCTGAATGGCGGCAAACATACCGGTGATTTTGGGGAGATCTTAGGCGGAGGCGCGCCCGCGGAGTTTCTGAAGGAGGTCGGGAGCTACATTGGGACCAAGCTGATTGACGAGACTGAACCTTCGATGGAGCGGATCAATTGGACGAAACGCTGGTACGATTTGCCGACGACCAAAACAGAGAAACGCTTCAAGCTGGATCCGGAATTTGTCTTGAAACAATTGGGTGAACAGACCGGTCTCTCCTTCACGAAGGAGATGCGGCCCGATCGCATTTTAGTCGTCAGAACAAAACCCAAGCCAAAGTCGAGTGGCGATTCGGACAAGAAATGAGCGAGTTAGTACAGCAATGCCGTGAGGGATTTGTGCAAGATCGAGATCGAGATCGGGGTCGGGTGTTCAAACTTCAGATTTGGCCAGGAAGATACTTGATGGAACGCGAGGCTTGGCCAAGGAAATGATTCGATAATTCCAACTCCGCTATAACCTAAACTCGAGTTTGGCCATCTTGAATTGACAACCTGACGCAAATTCCTTTTCAAATCAGAAATATTCGGGTATTTGAAAGACCATCCGATTCAAGCTTGCTCAAATAATCCATACAGGAATTTGTAGCACAGAGCCACAGAGATCACAGAGGAAGAGAGGGAAGAAACTCTCTGTCTCCTCTGTACCTCTGTGTTTCAAATTCCGAATATCAGTCGATTGGCTTCTTCAGTAACATGGTAAAAGTCAAACTAAGGACCAGCGAATCAATAGGTGCGGTGGTATGGACCTCCAAACCGTAGCAAGGCTTTCCGACACGAAAATCTTTCCGACACTTAGGACCAGCTTATCAATTACTGTCGGAACTAGATTTATGCTGTGGAAGTGAGATTTCAGGAATGATATCGACACTTTTGAGTTGTTGATCCGCAGTTGGAAGCTCCGGATCCCGTGAGGTTGCTTGGCGAAAGGAAATCAGGCACGCGAAGGCGCGAAGCCGCGAAGAAAAGTCCGGAATTTCTTCGCGGCTTCGCGGCTTCGCGCCTTCGCGTGAGACCTTCCTCTTCTGTGGCGTTGAAGATCAGTGAATTTATCAGTGGCGTACAACGTACGTCCACGTCCGTCAAGCGTCTCCGCGTCGGTTCAAGGTTCCGACAATTGTTCATGCGCCGGTCCTTATTCATTTGCCGATCTTCAGGGGTACAAGAATTTGATCTCCGTACCCTGCTGCTGCTGCGTCAGAAATCACGGGACGCATCCATCTTGCTACATACGTCTGGCGGAGGTATGCTGACACCTAGTCGATTTGGTGACAGTCGAGTTGGCTCAGGTAGATCTCGATCGACAAACTGATCAGTCTCCCGTCTCGAACTCGGGGAGATTTCGACTTTGCCCTGAAATCGCGAGGTTTTCGAATGTTGAATCTCCTATCGACGGACTGCCGTGGAATCAATCGCCGGGAATTCCTGCGGATTGGTTCGCTGGCTGCTGGCGGAGTGACACTGGCGGATGTCAGCCGGCAGCGCGCGATGGCGAAAGAATCTCGCAACGACACCGCTGTGATTCAGGTCTTCCTGTGTGGCGGACCGAGTCAGCACGACACGTTTGATCCCAAACCGCTGGCGCCGGCGGAATGCCGGCCATTCGATTCGATTGAGACCGCAATGCCCGGCGTGCGAGTCACGGAATTCTTTCCGCAGCTGGCCGCCATCTTTGACGAGTTCTCCGTGGTCCGGTCGGTCAAACATGGGGATGGCAGTCACAATCACAGCGTGCACTGGCTGCAGACGGGGCATTATCCGAGCAATCTCGTGTTTGGCCAAAATCAGTTTCCCTCTACCGGGGCGATGATCGCCAAGTATCGTGGAGCCAATGGCGCCGGCATGCCGCCCAATGTCGCGATTCCCGAAGGGTTCTATTACAGCACGGCTTCCTATCTTGGGCCGCGTTATAATCCAATGGAAGTCGGCGACCCCAACAAACCTGACTTCGCCGTGCCGAATCTGAAGCTGATCGACGGCATCACGACGAACCGGCTGGATGACCGTCTGCAGATCTTGCGTGGTCTGGATCGATTCCGCCGGGATGTCGACACACACGGCCAGTTCGCGGCGATGGATGCCTTTCAAGCATCAGCCTACGACATGATTTCCGGACCCGCAGTCCGCCGCGCATTCGATATTTCCAACGAAGATCCGCGACTGCGCGATCGCTACGGACGAACGCGGCTGGGGCAGGGCTGTCTGCTTGCCAGACGGCTGGTGGAAGCGGGGGTCACATTCGTCAACGTCAAAGACTATGAATTGTTTGAATGGGATCTGCACGGAACAGTTGGCGGCCCCGGTATTGAGGGCACAAAAACCAAAGGCCCGCAGCTCGACATGGCGTTATCGAGCCTGATTCTGGATCTCAAAGAACGCGGCCTTCTGAGTCGTGTCTTGGTGCAGGTGTTTGGTGAGTTTGGCCGAACGCCGAATATCAACACCACCGCGGGCCGCGATCACTGGGGAAACGTGTTCACGGCCTTGTTTGCAGGCGGAGGGTTAAGACACGGTCAAGTGATTGGTTCCAGCGACGCCAAAGGGGCGTTGCCATTGGATCGCCCCCTTGGCCCGACGGATCTGCTGGCCACAATGTACCGTTTTCTGGGGATTTCGAAGGATTTAGCGCCGGCCGATTTCGCTGGCCGACCGATCCCGTTATTGCCCAGCGGTGAACCGATTCGCGAAATGTTCGGCTGAGTCGAAGCGGCGACTTGCCGCTTCTCTCACATTGACCTATTTCGATTTCAGTCCAACTGTGTTCACGGCAACGACTCGATACTGATAAGTCTTGCCAGCTTCGGCCTTCTTATCGGTAAATCGCATTTCGACCAACGGCTGCGTGGGCGTATCGCTGTAGGAAAGGTTTTGGAAGATCGGTCGTCCAAACGGGTTCTTGCCTGCCTCAGGCACGTTTGCGAGGAACTGCCCGTCGCGTTCGATGATGAAACTGGCAAGACCGCTTTCGAGGTCGGCTTCAGCGGACCAGTTCAACACGTTGCCTGCGACTTGAACATTCGTTGGGGCAGGTGGGGGCGTCGTGTCGGTGACTGCAGAGTCTTTACTGTACTGCATCCAGGCCGTGGCAATGGCCTCGTTCGGGAGCCAGACGGATTTCTCAATGGGCCCGGCGAATTTTGCGGCCGGCACGGGAGCAACGAGATTGGCCGTCCCGGCATCATTCAGCGGTGCAATCCAGGCCTCGGTGCCGGACATTGGCTTCAGTGCATCGCCCACCTTGGCAGGCAGTCGCGCGGTCAGGCAGGCATCGAGCCACGGCATCGCCAGATAGCGTTGATTGCCGCAGTCGTGACTCGACAAGGGATCGACCGAAACGCCAATCAGGCTGCCTTTGGCTCGTAGCACATGGAAGAAGACTTCCACGCCCGGCCACACTCCCGCAAAACGGCCGACTTTATCGGTGACGCCTTCATTCGTACCGAGATTGCACATCATGGGGACCTGACAAGCTGCTTCCGAAATGGTGTAGGGCGCCGGTTTGCCCTCGGCGGCCTTCACTGGCGGCACGCCTGAACGCAACCATGCTGCCGCGACTCGGTCAGGATGCAGCAACGTCATGCCGCCGACCCAATGACCGCCGCCGCTGTGGCCCCACAAAGCCCACGGGACCGTCGCTAATTCAGGATGCCCCGATTTTGTCCCGAGCTCGGTCAGAGACTTTTGAAACGTCACATCGGAACCATTGCGCGGATCGCACCACAATTGACAGTTGGCCTTCTCGGGTTGCTCGTACACGGGGCTGATCAGCGCGCAATCATGCTTTTTTGCCAATGCCTGCCAGTGCAGATCAAACGCACCGGTTTGCCCGGATTTGCAGGAGCCTTCGCCACAGCCATGCTGATGTACGACCAATCCACGTAGAGTCTTCAGCCCCGGCGGAATCCAGACTGTGAAACTTGCCGGATAAACCAGTTCGCCCGGTTTCGACGAAGCTTCATAGCGGACTCGATAGTAAGGCGGATCGGCGGCCAGCGAATTGACATACGGTGGCTCTTGAGCTGAGGCAGAACGGGTACTCCCGGCCAGACTGAGCGTTATGGTCATTGCGACACTGAAAAGGACGATCTGACGCAGGGATTTCATTCGTTTGTGAACTCCGAGAAATGGGGCATGTTTCGCCGGTCTCGTAGGCGGGCTGCAAACATTCAGTTAAAGTACGATGACCGAATTGTAGCTGATTTCGTGAGAATTTGGGCGTATGGCTCGGGGCCATATCAGGTCACTCGCTCGAAGTCTCACGTCCACAGATATCGGGGACTGATTTGCGATGGGCAGATCGCGACGGCCGAGGGTGATCATCCCACACGGCAGCATTTGACTATTGTTGACGCTGCCGATCGATCTTGCGGTTTGATAGAATCTCACCGCAGTTCAACAATGTCTGCGGGACGCGATCGTTGATGGGTACGGTCCGCGGCAGTCATTACCGTTGGTCAAACATCTTGAGAAGCAACACATGTCACGGATTTTTCAGTTCATTCCGTTTGTCTCACTACTCATCATTGCTTGTTCGGCCAATGCTGTTGAGCTGAAGCAAGTTATTTCTCGCGAGCATCCCGCGATTCAAGGGACCGGGCAAGGTCTGGCGGTCGGCCGGGACGGAGAGGTCTATGTCTCGGGCGTCTACGACCAGGGCGGCTACGTGCTGCGGATCAACCGGGATGGCAAGAGGAAGTTCGGCCTGACGACGAACTACGCCATCACCGGTGTGGCTGCACGTGCAGACGGAATTCTGGCCACCTCGAATGCCCACTTCGCCAAATCGGTTAGTGTTTATGACCCTGATGGCCGCGAACGCGGTAAGGTCGGGGGGTTTACTGGCAACGATGAGGTTGGCTGGGATGGTCCCGGTACGATCGAGGTCGGATCCAGTGGAGATTTCTTTTCGCTGGATCAACATGCAGGTCGAATCGTTCGCGTGAATAACACGGCGGAAATTGTGCGCAGCTATCCGTTGCCCAATCGCAAGGAGCTCGCGCCGCAGAAATTGTGGACCTATGCCTTTCGTCTGCATGAAGCGTCCGAACAGTTCTATTTCGTCATTGGCTCCGAAATCCAATGCTGGAGCTTCGCCGGAATGAAACGCTGGGCAGTGCCGTCGCATGTGAACGGCGATCCGTGGGGCGGTTTTTCCGGCGGTTTCGACGTCGACGATGCCGGTCATCTGTATGTCAATGAAGGTGTGGACGCGAAGATTCGTCACTATGATTTGCAGGGCAAGCTGGTTGGCGAAGTGACCCTGAATATGGCCGAACGGGCAGCCAACCCGCAACGGCGAATCAGCCATCTGCGTGTCTTTGGCGATGATTATATTGTGCGGCAGAAATCGGATACCGAGATTTTCCAAGTTTACGACCGTCTCACAGGCGCGTTTCGGCGAGCCGTCTCCATCGAACATGAACAATTGACGGCTTCCTATCCGTCTGCTGTCTGGACTGCAGGGAAGGTGGTCCCGTTGACGATCCGCTTCGATGCTTACGGCCGCTCGGTTCAGCCGAATCTGAACGTCTGGTTGCGTCCGCTGGGGACCGTAAGATTCCAGACACTGCCAGTGTCCCAAGGCCAGATCACAATTCCCGCAACGTCATCAGGACTCTATCAGTTGCGAATCGGCTCCGGTCTCGAAGGCAATCGCTCGGAATATCAGGTCGAGGCCGTCGTCGAAATTCGGCCGGAGAATGCCATCGGTTCAGTTTCAATTCTCACACCACTAAATCGCCGGAGTTATCAACGCGGCGAAATCATTCCGGTGTCAATTTTCTGCCGCACAAAAGATCCGGCGACATTGCCTGAGGCAAT
>JAQGHT010001161.1 GCA_028291565.1 Planctomycetaceae bacterium
ACGGGGCTCCAGCGGACGTACAGCATTCGGTTAAACGGCTGTAGGGACGAAATATGCGATCTTGGGGACTGGCGATTACTCGATTGAGCCTGGCGGGATGGCTGGGTGCGGCGGTTTTTTTCGTCGCGGTCGCGATCCGACCAATCCGCACTCCCGACTTGGATTCGCCGCAAAAGGCCTTGCTCGCCGGCATCTTGTTTCCGGGGTATTATGCGTTCGGATTGAGCCTGCTGAGTGTCGCGTGGGCTTTGATTTTGCTGCTCCGGCCCCGCCGCTGGGGCTGGCAATTCACGTTTGTGACTCTTTCGCTGGGGTTGGCAATCGTCGATTGGTTTATGATCTATAGTCCCCTGGCCGAAATGACCCGGCTGCAGTGGATGGAACAAGCCGCGCCCCCGGCTTCGTTTCGCGGCTACCACATCGCATCAATGGTTATTAATGGGATCGGAATCTTGTGCGGCGGCGTCGCCGCAGTCCTGTCCTGTCTTCCTGAGGAATCTTCCAATCCGACGTAGAATCGACTGTAGCAATAGGTTGTCGCGGTATTTGCCGAATCAGGGTTTGCCTGACAATCGCTTTACGCGGTATGATGTCATTGCTTCGCGCGGTCGCTGACGAAACGTTTTGGAGGACGGACATTCCTGTTCGTCCCACGGAAATCCGACGAACAGAATGTTCGTTCGACTTCGAAGTTGGAGCGGCGGGCAGGAATGTCCGTCCGAATTTGAAGCCGGACTGACGGACATTAATAGTCATTCTGCGATTCGAACGCAGCGGCAGCGACGTGAAGTTTCAGATTTCGTAAGACATCAATTGCCCCGGAGGGTCTCTGCATGGCACGGCTGCGTCTGCTGTTATTGGGACTCAGCCTGTTTGTCCTGGTATGGGCGGATGGGTGGATTCCATCGCGCGTGTTTGCCCAGGTTGCTCCAGCTCCCAGACCGGGATTCGCGACCCGAGATATTGGGCAAGGGGGGCTGAACCTCGCCGATTCGTGGCTGAGGAAGAACTTACTGGACATCGAAAAGAAATTGGCCGATCCGGACGGCGATTTCGCCTCGGTCGCGCAGCGAATTCAGCAATTATTGACGCAGCCCCAGGATGGGTTTTGTGCCACAAACGACGCTTCTGGGCGTTTCTACAGCCTGAAACGCAGAGCGGCGACATTATTACAGGATGCGCCTCCCGCGGTTCGCGAGTCCTACGAATTGCAGTTCGGTGCCGAAGCTCATGAGAAACTGGATCTGGCCCGATCGCGGCAGGACGCCAAGCTGGCTCAGGAAGTCACGCAGCGATTCTTACAAACCAAAGCCGGCGCCGAGGCCTGTTATTGGCTGGCCTGCCAATACATGGACCAGGCGGATTATTTTACCGCGGTCCAATATCTCAATCGACTTCGGTCGCTATCGGCGGGGAATCGTTTTGAGCCGCGGCTTTCCTTAAGGCTGGGGATCTGCTGGTATCGACTCGGTTTGCCTGATAAAGCGTTGGCGTCGATCCAAGACGTATTGAAAATCTCTCGGGAGCCGATCCGCGTTGGCGCGCATGCCCTCGACAAGAAAGCCTCGGGCGAACAGATCCAAGCGTGGCTGCAAGCGATTTCCAAAGGAGTCGAAAAGAGCCTGGTATCAGCTGTCCTGGGCTGGCAACTGGCGCGGGGCACGCCCGATCGCAATCCGCGACGTCAATCCAGTCCTCCCGTGGCAAAGCCGCTTTGGAGTGTCGTGATGAACTCCTGGCAGACGATGAACCGCAGAACGTTGAAGCCCGAGATCATCAATGTTGCACCCCAGCTGACTTCCTTAAAGCTGGTCCACGCAGATGCCGCTCTGACCCCTTTGCCGAGCACCATTCCCCTGGTCGTGAATGGCCTGGTCGTCACGCGTTATAGTGACCATCTGGCGGCCGTGGACATTCGAACGGGGGAAGAGGTCTGGAACACGTTTGAACGCGATCGAACGTTTCACGAGATTCGAAACAGTCTTGACTCGACAAGCCAGATTTCATCACCCTACAACAATTACAACGGCGATTTTCGCGATGCCTACAAGATCCTGTTGCGGCAACGAGCCTGGGAGGATTTGACTTACGGGACATTGAGCTGCGATGGTGAACACGTATTCGCGGTGGAAGACCTGGGATTTGTGAATCCCATCGTGTCGGACAACAGCGGGCAAAAGGCGCATCCGTTGGCGCTCAAGGATTACAACCGGCTGTGCGCTTATGACGTTCGTTCGGGTATGTTGCGCTGGGAGTTAGGTGGACCGAATACGGCCATCAAATTGGACCAGGCGGGCGCGTTTTTCCTGGGTCCGCCCCTTCCAGCCGGACATCAGCTGTACTGTTTGATCGAAAAGCAGGGCTTCGTCCAGTTATTGGCACTGGATGCGCGCAGTGGTAAAGAACTGTGGTCGCAAAACCTGACTCAATCCAACGAAGATCTACTGATGGCTCCGCATCGGCGTCGGGCCGGTTTGACGCCAGCCATGATGGGTGACTTGCTGGTCTGCCCGACTGGCACGGGATACGCCGTCGCGGTCGATACGGGAACCAGGTCTCTGGCCTGGGCCTACCAGTACACAGCGCCCCGTTCAGAAATGGCCAATCCCAACGTCCGTTTCATGGGCCGTCGATTCGGCATGGTGAACGGCGGCATGCCGGTCGATTTCAACTCTGAACGAGCGGCCATTACGAATGAATGGCAAGACGCCAGTCCGATTCTGACGGAAACGCATGTGATTTTGACTCCGCGCGATTCCAATGAATTACACTGCCTGCTGCTGGAAGACGGCGCGCTACAATGGAAGGTGCCGCGCGGTGAAGGACAGTATATCGCAAGTGTCCGGGACGGCGCCGTGGTCGTCGTGAACAAGCATAGTGTTGAAGCTTTGAAGCTGACGGATGGCAAACCTGCCTGGGCATCACCGATTCCGGTCATCAACCAGACTGGCCGCGGTATCACGACTCAAACGCATCTCGTGCTACCGCTCGTGAATGGGCAAGTGGTCAGTATTGAGTTGAAAACTGCCGGCAAGTTCTATTCGCGAGTCCGCTCGGCGAATCAAGAACCCCTGGGAAATCTCGTTCCCGCTCCAGGGATGATCATTTCGCAAACACCCAGCGAACTGGCGGCGTTTCGGACTCTGGAAGCAGTCTACCCGGAAGCTTTGCAGCGGCTCGCCGTCAACCCCCAGGATGCGGAGGCTCTTGCGCAGCGCGGTGAATACCGGCTCAGTCTGAGCCGGATTGCCGAAGGGCAAGCGGACCTGCGCGAATCGATCCGCATCAAACCATCGGCCGACGCCGAGTTCCTGCTGTTCGAAAGTTTGCTGGAAGGTCTGCAATCCAATTTCAAGACCCACCGCAACCTGGCACTCGAAGCGGAGAAATTGGCGCATCTGGCTGGTCAAAAGTCTGAGTTATACCGAGTCTGGGCCGAGGGGCTTCGTAAATTGGGTGAATTTCAGCCGGCCTTTGATTTGCTGGCGAAGCTCAATGCACCGGCATTGGGGAAACCCGATATGGAGCGCGTGGATGGATTCCACTCCATCCGCCGAGATTATTGGGTGCGTAATGAGCTGCGTCTGATTCTGGCAACAGCCAGTCAGCCGGATCAGCAGCGATTTCTCTCGATTCTGAAAACACGACTGGACGCGGCGAAATCGACTAAGAACGAGGACGATTTGCGGCAATTGACCCGATTCCTGGGTTGGGGAGCGATGGCGGACGAGGCCCGGCTGGCTTTGGCTGAACAGCTGGCGGACAAGGAGTATTCACTTGAAGTCGAACAGCTATTGGCGAGTTTAAGGCAGCATCCTGATCCCAGGATTTCAGGCAAAGCGATCGCTTTGATGATTTTCGGCATGATCAAGCTGGACCGCGGAAGCGAAGCAGCCAGCCTGATCCAGGAATTGGAGCGGACTCATGCCGATGTTGTTTGCCTGCCGAATAAGACGGGCAAACAGCTGGCTGCGGAATGGCACAAGACGATCTCGATGCATGTCGGCAGTTTTGAGGACTGGCCCACGGGACGTGTGGATTTGGCACGAGAAGTCCTGGAAAAGAGCGACATTCGTGTCAATCTGGACATCCCCATTGATGCGGAAAGAGGTCCCTTCTATCGCGACGCGCAGTTGCGATTTGAGTCCGGGGCGCAGCGGTTCCTGGGTTTGACCGGCTGGGGAACGGCTCGATTCGCCATGCCGCTCTCCGAACTGCTGCCGATCACGAATACCATGGTGCTCCACGCCCAGGTGCGAAATCATCTGATCTTGCTCAATACAGGTCTGAACGTCGTCGCCATTGATACGTTGACCGATGGAAAGACGATTCGAGCACGCCGGATTTGGAGCTCACCTCTGATTGATGCACCCGCTTCGGATGAAAACCAGGTCTATCAACAAGCGCGGTTCCGGGCGGGAATCGGACGCCCGCGAATGATGGGAATGGATCGTTGGCAAAATGTGATTGGAATGGTCAATTGCGTTCAGGATGACAGCTTGTGCGTGATTCGTGGGCGACATCTGGTGTTGCTCGATATTCTGACAGGCGAAACGCTTTGGAAACGGACGGATATGACTCCTGGCAGTGAATTGCTGGGAGATGCCGAGACCGTTTATGTCATCTCCCCTCAATCGGCAGTCGCCCGGAAATTTCGGCGGGCGGATGGGGCCGCGGGCGGAGAAACGCCGGTTGCCCCAGCCCTGAATCGGATCCAGTTTCTGGGCAACAGAATTCTGTCTTCGAACGCCGACCCATTAGCCGGGGGACTGATTCTGAAACTTTCTGACCTCGCACTGGAGAAGACGGTCTGGGAGCGACCTTACCCCCTGGGGACTCAAGTAAGTCTCGTCGGCGACGCGGAATTGGCAGTGCTGGAACCGAGTGGCCAGTTGAGCTATTTTCAGATCAGCGACGGCAAACTTTTGTGGACGCAACAGCTGCCGCAGCTGGTGAAGCGGAGAGACTTTAGCGTGGTCCTGGATGGCCCACGGTTGCTGGTGTTGCGCGACGAAGGTCCTCCACCCAATCTGCAGCAACAGGTGATTGCTGTCAACGCCATGCAGCAGAACCTGATGTACGGCCAGGCCGATTGCGTGGACCGGCAGACCGGGAAGATGCTCTGGTAGCATCGCATCGAGAATTATGGTTTGGATCCCGCAATGCCGATTGGTTCGCCGATCTGGTTTTTCTCAGCCCGTGCCCTGGCCCCGCAAGTTCAGCTCACGGAAATCAAGATGTTGGCTCTGGATAAGCGGACGGGGCATGTCGCGATGCAGACAGTTGAGAGGAGCTATGCGCACGGTTTCGAGTTCGCGGTCGATGCCAAGGAGCGACTTGTAGACATCACGCTCCTCGGCAGCCAGCAGCCCATCCGGCACCGGTTGAAGCTGACAGACCAACCACTTCCAGACGCAGCCGCGGCCCCCGGCCCCGAAAAGCCGGTTGCGAAACCACCAGAACCTCAGAAGAAGTCGTAATTCGAGCGTAATAAATTGAGGTGTGCGCGATGTGATCGGACGAGATTTCGCTCCCCTCGCCCTGGTACTCCGGGGACAGGGAGCCAAATCGGGAGCCTCGCCAACCCGATGGACCCCTCAACCTCAATTTTATAACATTCGAGCTTTCCTATCACAATCCGAATCCAGACATCCCTGACCCGCTGTCAAAAATATCGCTATGCCACCGCCTCCCGCTGATCAGCCTGATTCACCCACCCCGCCTCGAAAGGACTCTCCCCGGCGTGATTCTCGTTTGGATGCCAAGCCGGTCAGCCGGCCGAGTGGCTCGAGCCCTGCACGGCCGGGGGAATCTCAACCAGCCGGAGCTCGGCCGCCCAAATCAGCGGCGGGGCCGGTCAAAGACCGGTCGCCGCAACAACCGAAACCGGCACGCTCTAAAACGATCGACGACGCAGGTCCCGTGGACGGAATCGCACCCGTTTCAAAACTTCGCTTCGGCACTCCGCAGCAAATCAAAATCGCCCTGGCGTCCGGCATTGGCATTGCGGTTTTGGTGCTGCTGGTCATCGGCATTCGAGCCATCCTCTTTTCCGGGTCGGGGTCGACGCCCAATGACGCACGACAAGCCGACGGCCAGGAAAATCCGGACGCGTCCCAGGAGCCAGTCGGGGTCTCCGGCGACCTGCATGAACCGCGACATCCGGTCACGTGTCGCATTTACACGCCTGAACCTGGTTTCGTGGCCTTTATCGACGATCAACCCGTACGGGACGCGGAAGGCCAGTTGTCGCTGACTCCGTGCGAAGTTCAAATCGAACGTGGCCAACACGTGGTTCGAGTGGAGAAAAAGGGTTGGAACGATACAGCCCGGGTCGTGGAAATCAACAAGGACATGGAGCTCGAACAACTGCCGGTTGACGAGCCCTTCAATTACCACGCCACGACGTTCAAAGCTCCCTATTTGGACG
>JAQGHT010001173.1 GCA_028291565.1 Planctomycetaceae bacterium
CCGGGCACGCCTGCTGTGCCCGACAAAGGTTGGTCGGCAGGGGCGTTAATTGCCAGCAATGCCACGAAAAGCACGCAACAGGGAGCGCATCGGAATCCTAGAGTCATAGTGTCGTCCTTAAAAGAAGTCGAGTTGTCCCCGACGGAATACGACCCGCGGGCTGAGGCGCGCCGTTTGGTGCTTACGATGGTGTTCTGTTGGGAGCCAGGCAAGGCTCGAGAGTCAAAGTCGTTCGGTGTAATGTTTGGCGTTAATCGAATCCGCAAAAGGCATCAATCCGGCACGTAAGATATCCCAGTACGGATTGTAGCGCGAAAGGATGTCTTGAGGCTCGATCTCGCTGATTGTCCCCAGACATTCAATATAGAATGGGCGGGTCGTGCAGTAGTAATAGGCGTGAACGTAGACGTTCTCTTCATACATGTAATGCGGCAGATTGTGCAGATGGTCAATTTCGAGTGCAAGATAATCAAACCGTTCCGGCAGTCGGAAACGTTGAAGGTTTTCCAAGCCAATTTCGAGTATACCGTGGTAAGCGTCTCGAAGCATTTCCGCGGAGATTCTCGTCACTGCAGCGTTTGTCAAAGCAGTTTCTGGGGCCTCCATTTTCGCGGTAAACGTTGTGGTTCATTTGGACGCCGTGCAGGACATTCCGTTTTGGACAACGCGAACGGCAACTCGCAGCAATCAATTGTTCGAGGAATCCGCGAACGCGGCAGTAGCGCAGATTTTGTATTGTCGAAGATTCGTCTTGGGCTTCCTTCGACTTTCTCGCGCCAGTCGATGTTGTCGAGTCTACCGTCAAGTAGCTCGCGAAACAACAGGAATTGAAATCTGACACTGGTCAAAAGAGTAGTGCAAAGGCCGTGGACCCACCGGAGCGAGCCCGGTGGCGTGAGAATGGGATTGTTCCAGTTCTGTTTTGCCAGGAGAATTGCTGACAAAAACTCTGTCAGAGACAGAACTCGTGGAAGCGGCGTGTCGCCGCTTTTAGGGTATTTCTTACCATTCGGTGTGTCACATCGAGAAAAAAATCGCAGCGATCGCGCGTTGTGGATTCACAGATCGCCGGTAATTCCAGATCTTTCGCTGACGATTGAGACATTGCACTCATATCTTGCGTCCACCGGCAACCTACGCCGTTAACCCTTTACAAGATTTGAATAAGCAGAATTATTAGCCACCGTGTGAAACACAGATTTTCAATCAAAATACAGGAAATGCCCTCACATTGTTGATGACGTCGTCTTGTTGAAATCAATGCCATTTTCTCGGTGGTCTGAGAAACGACAAATCAAATTTCCGCATGCAAAAATCTTCATAATCTGTGTTTCATCTGTGTGAATCTGTGGCTAAAACGCATTTATCTGTCCTTTGCGACAGGGGTTTACGGGGACAAGGGTTAACGGCGTAGACCGGCATCCGATCAGCGACAAGGATCCTAATTTACCGCTTGGAAATTTGTTTCGCGGAATGTTGCCTCGTTAGAATGGCACGAACGAGCGACGGCGGGGGATTTCCAGGTAACGAATTCCCAGTTGCCAGGGTCACTAGAGTTTGGGGATTCGGTCGCGCCGTGGGCGATTTCTGTGTTTAATCTCGCTGGAGATTGGCTACAAAAACCCTCACGGAATAGCTCTGTTGGGTTTCATTGGGAGGGATCGTGTCACTGCGTATTTTGTTGTTGTCTGTCGCAGTTCTCTGCTGTCTGATTCTGGTCAATGAATCGATTGTTGCGGCGGAGAAGCCTAACATTCTGATGATTCTGACGGATGATCATGGGTATGGGGATGTCTCGACGTACCATCAGTCTGATGTCCAGACGCCTGCGATTGACCGGCTGGCTGCCGGGGGCATGTTGTTTACGCGGATGCGGTCGAATTGTACGGTCTGCTCACCGGCCCGGGCTGCGATTTTGAGCGGACGTTATCCAGATCGAGTCGGAGTTCCAGGCGTCATCCGCACCCAGCCTCTGGATTCCTGGGGTTATTTTGATCCTCGGGTCCCGACACTTGCCAATCATTTGCGGAACGCCGGCTATGACACGGCGATCGTTGGGAAATGGCATCTGGGACTCGAATCACCCAATTTACCCAACGAACGAGGCTTTGATTTCTTTCAGGGCTTTCTGGGCGACATGATGGAAAGTTATGCGACACACCTGCGGCACGGTCAAAACTACATGCGCCGAAATGGTGCGGTGATCGATCCGCAAGGGCATGCCACAGATCTGTTTACGCAATGGTCTGTGGATTATCTTCGCGAACGTTCCGCCGCGAAAAAGCCGTTTTTTCTGTATCTGGCATATAACGCACCGCACTTTCCAATCGAACCGCCCGCTGAGTGGCTGGAACGCGTCAAACAGCGTGCGCCCGCGATGGACAGTAAGCGCGCCTCGAACGTCGCGTTTGTCGAACATCTTGATCATTCGATCGGCCGGGTTCTGGAGACGTTGAAAACCACGGGACTCGAAGCCAACACGTTGGTGGTCTTCACCGCCGACAACGGGGGTTCGCTCCCGCATGCTCAGAACAACGATCCCTGGCGGGACGGCAAGCAAAGTCATTATGACGGAGGTTTAAGAGTGCCGTTCGCAGTCCGTTGGCCGGGTGTGGTCGCGGCGGGATCCCGAAGCGATTACGCCGGCCAGACGTTTGATGTTTGTCCGACATTTCTCGAGGCGGCTGGCGCGGTTCCGCCAGCCGAGATGGATGCCGTCAGCCTGCTTCCGATTCTGCGCGGCGGAAATCCGCCGGCTGCCTTAAGAGATCTGTATTTTGTGCGTCGCGAAGGGGGGCCGGTATATGGCGGCAAGAGCTATGAAGCACTGATTCGTGGAGATTGGAAGTTACTACAAAACAATCCATATTCACCACTTGAGCTTTACGATCTCAAAAATGATCCGCGCGAGCAGACAAACGTGATCGCTCAGCGGCCAAGGCTGGCGCGCGAACTGGAAACTGCTCTGCGGGTCCACATCCAGCGTGGCGGTGCGACTCCCTGGCAGCGGCCGGAAAAGTGATCGGATGCAGGTTACACCAGGCCAGCAATTGGAGGCACTTGACTCTCCGAATCGGGCTCGTTAGGGTGGCATCTCTCTCCTGAGGAATTCAACGTAAAACCGGGCCACGTTTTGCGCCGTTCATCGAATGGGACCTCAGGATAGTTTCATGAATGACGCTCATTGACATCGCAAAAGACAGAGACAAAGCGAAAACTGAACACTGGTGATTCTCGAGTCGGTAAACGCAAGCCGGACTCGAGGATTCTTCAGGATCGGCCCATCAACGACGGTCGTGTGTGACGCTGCCCGCGTCTGGAGAGTCACTGGCTGCATCCGCCACGTTCCGGCGAAAATTCCTGTGCGGAGTTCAAGCGGAATCGGAATTTCGCAAGTGGATTCGGCATTCAAAAAGGATTGAGATTTGACCAGCACGGGGTCGCCCCAGACGGTTTGGGCACTGCTCGGAATGTGAAAAGGTTTGGAACCATGAGTAGCGTTGGTCTAGAAAAATGTTTCCCGGGTGGCGGGGAAATGAGTGCCCTGATGCGCACGGTTGACTGGTCCAGGACGCCCGTGGGACCTGTTGCAGACTGGCCTCAGTGTTTGAAGGTGGCGATTCGCATCTTACTGACCTCGCGGTACGCCATGTGGATGGCCTGGGGGCCGGATCTGACTTTTTTTTATAACGACGCTTACCGGCCAACGCTGGGTGTCAAGGCATCACGGGCTTTGGCGGCGTCCGCGCGAACTGTCTGGGCGGAGATCTGGCCAGAAATTGGTCCGCGCGTTGAATCGGTACTCCAGACCGGTACAGCCACCTGGGACGAGGCCTTGTTGCTGTTTCTGGAGCGTAGCGGGTATCCCGAAGAAACCTATCATACGTTTTCGTACAGCCCGCTGATGGAAGATGATGGGCATGTGGCTGGCATGCTGTGTGTCGTCACGGAAGAAACCGAGCGAGTCATTGGTGATCGACGCCTGGTCGCGCTGCGAGATCTCGCCTCGCTCCTGGCAGGGACGCAGACCGAATCTGAAGTTCTGGACGCGGTGCGACGAAATGTCGCGGCCCATGCGGCTGACTTGCCGTTCACTTTGACGTACCTGTTTGAACCGGATGGAATGGCCCGTCTGGCGTGTCAGACGGGCGTTCCAGCCAATCACCCGATCGCAATCAGCCGCCTGTCGCTGGATTCGACGCTGCCCTGGCCTCTTGCAGAGGTCGTATCAAGCGCCGCGCCGGTGACGATCGTGGATCTTGCCGATCGATTCGGCGACATTCCACAAGGCCCCTGGAACAGGCCGCCGCAACAAGCGGTACTTGTACCGCTGGCGCAACAAGGACCAGGATCGGGGCAGGGCAGGCCCGCTGGCGTGCTGATTGGCGGAATCAATCCCTATCGTCCGTTTGATGCGAGCTATCGGGGCTTTGTCGGGTTGCTGGCGGGCCAGATCTCGGCCGCGCTGGCGAATGCCTGGTCTTACGAAGAAGAACGGAAGAGGGCGGAATCTCTTGCGGAATTGGACCGTGCGAAGACGGCGTTTTTCTCGAATGTCAGTTACGAATTCCGCACCCCTTTGACGCTGCTGCTAGCGCCCGTCGAAGACTTGCTTGCCCGATCAAATGGCCACGTGAGGCAAGATCGCGAACTGCTGGAAGTCGCCCACCGAAATGCGCTCCGGCTGCAAAAACTGGTGAATACGTTGTTGGACTTCTCGCGCATCGAAGCCGGTCGGGTCCAGATTCATTTGGAGCCGACTGACCTCGCCGCCCTGACGACGGATCTCGCCAGCTTGTTTCGTTCTGCCATAGAGCGTGCAGGATTGCAGTTTATCGTCGATTGCCCCACGCTTCCTGTGGCTGTCGACATTGACCGGGATATGTGGGAGAAAATCGTTCTCAATCTGCTGTCCAATGCTTTAAAGTTCACGTTCGAAGGGTCGATTGAGATCTCGCTGAAGATGAACGGCAGGAATGTCGAGCTGCGGGTGCGCGATTCCGGGACCGGGATTCCTGCCGAACAATTGGGGCATATCTTTGAGCGATTTCACCGGGTCGAGGGTGCCAGGGGCCGGACACATGAGGGAACTGGAATCGGTCTGGCTCTGGTTCAGGAACTGGCAAAATTGCACAGTGGATGTGCGGGCGTCACCAGCATACTGGGTGAGGGAACGACCTTTACAGTAACGGTTCCGGCAGGAAGTGAACTCCTGTGTCTCAGTCCAGTTGGCGCGTCCCCAAAATTCTCAGCCACTCCGACGAGAGCGAATCAGTTTGTCCACGAGGCGGGACGTTGGCTTCCTGGCGCCGGATCGGATGCCTCATGTGAACTCACGGCCGAATCGCCTGCGCCTGTTTCGACTGCGAATTCTCAGATTCGAAGTCAGGCGACTCGTTCACGTGTGATTGTCGCGGACGATAATGCCGACATGCGAAATTATATTCGCCGGTTGCTGGGCGAACGTTACGCTGTCGCGGCCTTTTCCGACGGCGGGCAGGCGTTTGAGGCTGCGTTGGCAGATCGACCAGATCTGGTCTTAACCGATGTCATGATGCCCGAACTCGATGGCTTTGGCCTGTTGCAGCAATTGCGATCGAATCCTCAAACGGCGTCGATTCCCGTCATTATTCTCTCGGCCCGGGCTGGCGAAGAGGCCCGAATGGAGGGTCTGGAAGCTGGCGCGGATGACTATCTGGTGAAGCCCTTTAGTGCTCGCGAACTGACGGCACGGGTCAGCGGTGTGCTGGAATTGGCGCGCGTCAGACAAGAGGCCGCACAGCGGGAGTCGGAACTTCGAGCGGAAGCGCAAGGGATCCTCGAAAGCATCACGGAATCATTCACAGCGGTCGACGCCAACTGGCAATTTACGTACGTGAACAAGGCGGCGGAGCAGGCGTTTGGGATTCGGCGACAGGACTTGTTGGGAAAAGTCATCTGGGATGTGTTTCCACCGACGATTGGAACGTCGATCGAGCGCGAGATTCGCCGTGCCATGACTGAGCGGATTGTCGTGCATTTTGACGAACCGTACGAACCATTGAAAGGATGGTTTGAAGTCAACGTCTATCCCACCGCGGATGGAGGGATTTCTGTTTTTTTTCGAGATATTGCTGAACGGAAACGTTCGGAATTACTATTGTCGCGACAAAGGGATATTCTCGAAGCGATTGTCGAGGCGGCTCCACTGGAGGAAGTTCTTGAGCGGTTGTGCGAACTGGTCGAAGAGCAATCGGAGGAACGAATTCTGGCTTCAGTTTTATTGCTGGACGATGAAAAGGTATCGTTGCGGTCCGTTGCTGGTAAGAGCATTCCCCAAGAGTGGAATGACGCTTGCCAGTCGATCAAGATCGGACCAGCGGCCGGATCGTGCGGCACCGCCGCATACCGCGGCACGCCGGTCATCGTTTCAGACATCGCCACCGACCCGCTGTGGGCTGACTATCGTGCCGCGGCGCTGGGGCACGGTTTGCGAGCGTGCTGGTCGACCCCCATTTTTTCCTCGGAACGCAAGGTTTTGGGGACATTCGCGTTTTATTACCATGGAACGCACCGGCCGACATCCCGCGAATTGCGGCTCGTGGAACTGGTCACTCGAACGGCCGGGATCGCAATTGAAAACCAGCGGGCGGAAGGCATTCTGAGGACGCAAAACGAGCGTTTGCGTCTGCTTTGGGAAGCCGCTGAAATTCTGCTGACAACGGATGATCCCAATGCCATGTTGCAGGGGCTATTCACGAAAATACGCGACTCACTCGGTCTGGATTGCTATTTCAACTTCATGGTCAATGATGCCGGCGATGGATTGCGTCTGACGTCCAGTGCCGGGATTTCCGCAGACGCTGCCAATTCCATTTCGCAGTTGAGTTTTGGACAGGCGGCTTGCGGCGCGGTGGCGTTGAATCGTAAACCGATTACGATGATGGGTATCCAGGAATCTCAGGAAGACATCGCACAGTTGCCGAAGAGCCTGGGTATCCGTTGTTATGCCGGTAACCCCCTGCTGGCTGGGGATCGGCTGCTCGGTACTCTATCCTTTGCCAGCCGTACTCGAGATCGATTTGACAGCGATGAACTGGAGTTTCTGGCAACAATTTCGCACTATGTGACAGCGGCCTATGAGCGCCTGCGGTTGATTGGTCAGCTGCGGGAATCAGACCGGCGCAAGGACGAGTTTCTGGCAACCCTGGCCCACGAACTTCGCAATCCCATGGCCCCCATCCGTAATGGATTGCGATTACTCCAGGTCGAGACAAACCCGGAAGTCCAGCAGCAGGCTCTGGTCATGATGGAGCGGCAGCTGGGGCAACTGGTTCGACTTGTCGATGATCTGCTCGATATCAGCCGCATCACGCGTAATCGACTGGAACTTCGCAAGACCAGGACCGACCTGCGGGCCGTCGTGGAAAATGCCGTCGAGACGGCGCGGCCACTGATTGAATCGAACGGTCATACGCTGACCGTGAAGTTGCCTCCGAAGCCAGTGTTCCTGGATGCCGATCTGACACGACTGGCACAGGTCTTCTGGAATCTCCTTAACAATAGTGCGAAATATACCGAACCAGGCGGCCAGATTTGGCTGACTGCAGAGCGGGAGGCCGAAGAAGTGGTCGTGACCGTGCGTGACACGGGGATTGGGATCCCACGCGAATTGCAGCCGCGACTGTTCGAACTGTTTTCGCAGTTGGACCAAAGTCTGGAACGCTCGCAAGGTGGGCTGGGTATTGGATTGGCACTGGTCAAAGGCTTGACCGAGATGCATGGTGGGACCGTTTCGGTCAGCAGTCTTGGCTATGGACAGGGCACGTCGTTTATCGTCCGGCTGCCCCTGGCGACAGGAGTATTGGAAATGGAAGAAGAATCACCCCCGGATCATGACCTCAAACCGCGGGAGAAACTGCGAATTCTGGTCGTGGACGATAATCGCGACGGAGCCGCGAGTCTCGCGATGTTTCTGTCAATTCTCGGTAACAACACGCGGACGGCTCACGATGGCCTGGAAGCGGTCGAGTTGGCCGATGCCTTTCGCCCGGATGTAATCGTCCTGGATATCGGACTGCCGAAATTGAACGGATATGATGCCTGCCGCAAGATTCGCAGCCAGCCCTGGGGGCAGAAAATGATGATTATCGCCGCCACGGGATGGGGGCAGGAAGAGGATCGCCGCCGGACAAAAGAGGCAGGCTTTGATCATCACCTGGTCAAGCCGATCGAGCCGAATACCTTACAAGCACTGTTGGCTGATTTGAAAAAATCGCGAGTTTGAGACCAACGGTTTTGTAAGCCGTCACTTTTCAAGTGGGGCTGTTTGACGCGGTTCGAACAAGCGTACCGCCAAGAGTCCCGCCCCCACTGACACGGGGGCAGTGGTGGCATAGTGCGACAAGAACAACGCAACCTCAAACGGTTCGGATCGTTGCCTCTCGTGAAAAACCTGGTGAACGCAGTCTCACACTCAGATTGCTGGCAACGCCGGACGCTCGCCGTGAATAGTCCGACGTACCAGCAACGTCTGCTCGCGTTCGAGAACGCTTCAACTCGGCATTTCGATCTTGGGACCGTTCGGTCCTTTGTGACGTTCGTAATATCGGCGTTCGTGATGATAGGCCAGACCGATGAAGGCGATGCCAATTCCGGTCAGTGTGCCGATAATCAAGACTACTAATATCAGTACTAACGTGGGGATTCCATAAAGTTCGTGACTGTGCGGGTGCATGGCTTCCGGTCCATATCCCTGGAATCGAATTCCATAAGCCAGGGCGGTCAGGCCCAAGCCGATCATCGCCCCGGCTGTGATTATCGCTCCACAGAGTGCTCGCATAGGAAGGTCTCGCTTGTAAATTTGAATAATGCCAAATAGGCGAATAGTAGGGACGATTTCGGTGTTCTAAACCGCTGGACAGTCTCTTGGCCAATCATGCGCAAGAACCCGCTCATCACCAGTAGCATTCCGGCA
>JAQGHT010001228.1 GCA_028291565.1 Planctomycetaceae bacterium
CTCGCCAATTGGGTACAAAACTCGGTTCCTCGCCAATTGGTGACAAACTCGGTTCCTCGCCAACAATCTACTTGTGACTCTTCCGTTAAGCTATCATTCCGATCCACCTCGCAACCTATTGGAGGGGCCAAAACGGAAATTTGACGGCTTGGCCTCGCATTCGTGACGCTAACCAATCAACGGACATTCATCATGATACGCAACCTGTCGGGCAGCCTGTTCGTGGCGATTCTCGCGTCCTGTCAACTCGGATGGACTGCCGAGCCCATTGCGGTCGGTCCGGTCAAGGAGGTTGACGACGTGATTTATGGACGGAAATCCGATCTGGCCTTGACCTTGGATGTCTTTACACCCGCCAGGCAGAATGGCGTGGCGATCGTCCATTTGGCGAATGGCGGCTGGCATAAAGCTCATGGTGAACCGGGAAATTTCGGGGAATTACTGAAGCGAGGTTATACGGTTTTTCGAGTCGTGATTGCGGGCGAACCGAAATTCACGATCCTGGAACAAGCTGCCGACGTTGCCCGCGCCGTGCGGTTTATCCGTTTTCATGCTCAAACGTACCATATCGACCCCCATCGAATCGGCATCGAAGGGGCTTCATCAGGTGGGCACATGTCATTGTTGCATGCCATGTCCGGAGCGGAGGGGGATCCCCAGGCCAAGGATCCCATCGACCGCATGCCGAGCCGAGTCCAAGCTGCGGCGGTCTTTTTTCCGCTGACCGATCTGTTGAATTACGGGGCTCCGGATGCGGTTCAAGGTGGAGACCTCGGGAAACTCACTTACCACCGGGCTTCCTTCGATTTCACCGAGTTCGATCCGCAGACGCGATCCTTTGTGAAGGTGCACGACAAGGCCCGGCGCCTCGAGTTGCTGAAGCAGGCGTCACCGATCACGTATGTGACTCAGGCCAGTCCTCCGACATTACTGATCCATGGCGACAAAGATGACGTGGTGCCTCTGCAGCAGTCAGAAGTCCTCGCCGCAAAACTGAAGGCCGCAGGGGTGACCGTGAAACTCGTCGTGCAACCGGACGGCGGGCACCCCTGGCCCAACTTCTGGCAGGTGGACGGTCCGAAACTGGCCGATTGGTTCGATGAGCATCTCAAACTGACTTCGGTGAGTTTGGGCAAACAGGTCGATACAGAGTTACCCTCGGCTATACCTGCCTGGCCTGCTTTGGACTGGAAAAAAGCGGCGGCGTCACCATTTGCGCGCGTCGAGTCACCAGCGGCGGTTGTCGATGGCAAGTTCTACTTGTTTGGCGGATTCACCGAGGACTTGCAGGCCTCAAATCAAATCGATGTCTACGATCCCTTAAAAGATTCATGGACCCGATTGAAAGACATGCCCACGCGACTCACGCACCTCAATCCGGCCATTGATGGTACGACCATCTGGTTCGCCGGCGGCTTCAAAGGAAAACATCCTGGACCAGTCGTTGATGAAGTGTGGAAGTACGATGTCGCGTCGGACACCTGGACTGCCGGGCCACCGTTGCCCGCACCACGTGCTGGAGGGGGTTTGGTTGTTGTCGGCCGCACATTGCACTATTTCGGCGGCTACAAATCTGATCGCGACACGAATGCCGGGGATCACTGGAGTCTATCGCTTGAAGGGGCGAACACGTGGCAGCGTGAAGCGGAATTGCCCGATCCGCGCGGCCATGTGAGTGCGGCGGTGCTGGATGGCAAGATTTATGCCCTCGGTGGGGATCATGGTCATGACAAGACGCAGATCGATGTGAATTCCTGCCACCGATTTGATCCCGCGACAAAGCACTGGAGCGAGATCGCCGGCCTGCCCGATGGTCGAAGTCATTTTGAATCGAGCACGATCATTCACCAGGGGCGAATCTTGATTGTTGGCGGGCGCTGCAATAGTTCTCAACCGCCGCGAAATGTGGTGGGTGACTTGCTGGTTTACGATTCCATGTCGAACAAGTGGCAGGTTGTGGGATCGCTCCCCGAGAAGGTACTCGCGCCCGCGGCCGCGATCATTTCTGAACGCCTGGTCGTGATCGGAGGCGGACTGAATAACCCTCGGCCATTGACGGCGAACACGTGGATCGCACCAGTGCCTTAAGAGGCTGACAAAAAACCTGATTTTTCTGTAGGCGATGTCTCTCCGAGACTCGCAGTCGAAGACGTTTGCCGTTCAGGCAAACTCTTCGACGTACCAGTTGTTTGACAGGTTTTAAGGACTGGCGAATCAATAAGTGTCGGAACCATTTGCAGGACGTCCAACCCTCTCTAACATCGCGCCAGACGGACAGGAATGTCCGTCCTACAGCCACGCGACATCGTCGCGTAGCTTGAAGCACCGACTGTTATTGCCTCGCTAATCCTAAGTCTAAGCGGCGAACAAACTGCCAGGCCGTTGAAGAGTTTGTCTGGGCAGTCAATGAATTGGACGGCCAGTAAATTGAAAAATCTCCTCGACAACGAGTCGCGGAGTGACTCGACGACAGGTGTTTTGGCCGAATCTCAAGCGAGATTGAGCGATTTCAGGCGCGTTAACGCAGTCTGATTTGCAAGTCCAAAGATCCGGCGAACTCGGCCACCAATACGGGAGGGATTCTTCTTACTTCTTCGCCAGCTTGTAGAATGTCTGATCACAAAGGAGGGTTTTGGTGGTTTAATCAAGGAAGGTGACAGAAATGACGGGCCAGCAGGCCGTCAAGCTGTTGAACCAAGGTTGGACTGCTCGGAGAACCGAAGGCATTTCGTAAATCTCCCGGCAAGCTGAAAATCCTTGGAACAGAAACGAAATCGTGCCGAGACCGTGGCCCCACCGGGTTACACCGCGAAGGATTTTAGCGTGGCAAATTCCGCGTCGCTGAAATTGTGAGATTTCGGGCGAAACATGTCGATCGGCCCGAATTCTCACGAATTCAGCTACGAGTATCCTTTACCGAAGAATGTCGAAAACCAGGATTGATTTTCCGAGCGCATCCGGGAGATTTGAGATGATGAATAAGCCCTTTCATTTTGTGACTGTCGCTGTGGCAATGCTACTGCAGATGTTTGTGGCAGAACTTGCGGAAGCCGCCAAAGGTGTGAAAAAAGTGGTTCCGGCGGACGCACCTCATACGATCACCGGGGAAGTCCTCAGCGTCACCCCAAAGAACGGCGGCGTGAATTTTCAAGTGCGAACGGCAACCCATCACAAGAAACAGGGTGCCGCTGCGATCGCTGCTAAACCAGCGGCCCACATCCATGATTTAACCGCGAATGCGACCACGCGGCTGGTCGACTACCATGGGTCTCCGGCCTTCCCGGCCGCCGTGCATCATGGAGTCCGCGTAAAGGTGCAGACCAAGGGTACCCAGGCCACAAATGTGCAGATTCTGACGCATAATCGAGTCCCCACTTATTTCACACGCCACCGTGTGCACAGCTATCGTCCACAAATGCATTATGCGCATCTGCATTTGCATCCAAGCCATCATCATTATCATGCCGCACATCATCGGCGTTGATGATCTGAAGATTCTAGCGGACCGGCCCCGGCGACATGAGCCGCGAATGATCCCGCAGACAGTTAAGAATAAGACGTTTGACCTCGGAGATAAGACGCTGCAAAAAAATAAGTTGATCAATTTCGAGATAACGGTACATGCCGCAAAGCCAGCAGATTGATTCCATTACGATTTTTTTCACTCGTTATCGCGCGTCACCCTGGAAAAGGGAAGGTGGAACGCTAATCTGCGCTAATTAACGCTAATCAAGACAAGGAAGGTCGCAATTGTGTTGCCTGACGACCATTGTGGGATGGAATCCTGATTAGCGTAAATTAGCGCTGATTAGTGTTCCAAAACGAATGAAAGTCTCTCGATCACGGAATAAACAAAGAAAAACAACTTGATCAACTTGTTTCGTTACTTCGCCTAAGTATTGAAACAGACTCATTCGTGGCCGCGCACTGTATAAAATTGATCGTGAATTATTGGAAGCCGCAACAGGCTGATGCCGCAACGAAATAGAAACGGGGTCTTGCTGCAATGGCGCGATACAAACTTGCTCTCGTGATGCCTGCAGTTCTATTCCTGATTTCGTCTCACACCAGCGCCGAACAAGCGGTCGAATCGCCGCCAACAGGTCGAGCCCTCGCCAAGTCCGAAGAGTCTCTTGAACCAATCGGATTTTTTCCTGATCAATCCGTTTCGGCACTGGAACAGATTCCGCCCGATTCGCCCCGATACCTCGAGTCGCAATTACGCCTGGGACAATCGATTTGGGAATCCGCTCTGCAACTCATGGATCAGCCGGAAGACGACAGCCCGGCTCCGGAAGGGGTGCGGCCCGGTGAGAAAAAGATCGACGCACTGCAAATTCAAGCTCGCAAAGTTTTGACAAACATTGTCACGGTCATCGAAGCGAAAGCCAAACCGGGAGAACCACTCCCGGCAGCCTGGGCGACCGCCAAACTGACTTTGGCCCAGATCGCGAATCAGCGCGGGGAATTCACGACAGCATTTCAATTGCTGGAAACGGGCGAGCGGCCTCTTGTATCGGTGATCAATCTGCAACAGGATGCAGTTCGTCCCGAGACTGGCCCCAAGAGCCTGAAATTCGCAGTGGAATTCTATCAGCAAGTTTTACGAGCCTGCGTCGGCTCGAATGATCTGGATCGTGCGGCCAAGATCCCGATCGACATGGAACAGGTTTTGAGCGGACCGGGCCAGGATGTCCTGTCGATTTACCGTCTTCTCGGAAGCCAACTCAAAGTGTCGCTCAATCGCGTTGCGACAACGGACCGGCAGCGGTATCGGGCGGCAACGAAGTCGCTCGAGACTTTTCTGGCAAATCTGCTGGCTCGTAAAGACGGTCAGAACTACAACTCGCTGGCCTGGTTGGGGGCGATCTACACTTCTCTTGGCGAAGCCGTCGAGAACAGACCAGTCCCCGTTCACTACTTTACAGCCGGAAGCAATGCGTTTCGTGAGATTATTGTGCAGAGTTCGAAGGATCCCAAGTTTTGCACGCCAAATCAGCTGTTTGAAGCCAAATTGCAACTCGCAATGTGCCAACGGGTCACTGGCGAATTCGACGCTGCGGCCAAGTTGGCATTGGGGTTATTGAATGAGCGTCCCAACAGTATCGAACTGCAATATGAGACGGCGCTGATCTATCAGACTTGGGGCTCATCGGGCGAGGAACATGCCGACAATTTCAAAAGGTGGACCATCGCGATGAAAGGTGATTCGGCATCGACGCAGAATCAGTCCAAGACCGGCATGTGGGGCTGGTCCGTCCTGCAGCAGAAAATGACCAACGCGGTCGATGCAGAGAAATACAAACAGCAGATTCTCGAAGCCCGCTACTACATCGCCTTTTACCGATACCAGGCGGGATTGTATGAACGAGGTCCCAAACGGTTCCGAACTCTGGAGGTCCCGTTCCTGGAAATCGAGCAGATTGCCCTTCAAAATCGGCTGGATGCCAGTCAATACGCTCGCTTCAACACGCTTTTTCGGCGAATCGCCTTAGCAGTGGGCGTCCCGGAGCAAGATCTTCCTAGAGACGAGTCCAGACCGGCGCCACCGCCAAAACCGGAATTATAGTGACAGAGATTTCACAACGACTCAAAAGATCACTACCGCAGCAGATTAACCTTGTATTTGCCGTTAAATATGTTCGGATGTTTACACCCCCCTCGCCCCGGTAACCCGGGGAGAGGGGTTAGGGGGTGAGGGGAAATCTGGCGACTCCGCAATGAAAACGTCAGTTTTGCATTGTTTTCAATCGTTTTAGTTTTCAATCACGACGCCCACTGAAGCCCCTCACCCCCATCCCCTCTCCCCGGAGTACCGAGGCGAGGGGAGAAAAACAGGCAAGCGCAAAGTTAAACCGCATTAGGCCGTTTACATGGAAACCCAGAATATACACACCGAATGTGGCCCTTCGACAGCTTCTCGGCTGTTGGCTTCCGTTCTTCGCACGCTGTCTAGCCTTCTTGTGGCGTGCGTCGCAACTGTGTTTGCTACATCCGCCGCGTTGCTGATTGTCGTCGCACGGATGCCCGATGGCGGCCTCTCGCGTGCCAACTTGGAGTTTGCACTTTTCTTCGCTTTTGGATGGGGACTTCTTGGCTCAGTGCCGGTTGGACTAGTCACACTGTTCTGCGATCACAAAAGTCGACTGTTCGTATCAATTATCGGTGCTATCTTCGTTTCTCTACTTGCTGGAATGGGCTTCTCGCTTTTGATTCGTGCCAACGCGGATGTGTAGGGCCTGAAAATTTGCTCACTCCGACGTGTGTGCGGCGGGCGGTGTTTGAAAAGTGAATGTCAACCCCACGCACAAACGCGGAGTAACCTTGGCGATACCCGGATTGTTAGCAACAAGATACAAATTCGAAGCGCACGATTTACGGTCGCAGACTTCCCGATTGACCGATTGATATCAAATCATGTCAACACTCTCGCTTGCGTTTCAAACTTGTACGGCGAAACGATCTGTTGCCGGAGAATTTCCCGGCCAGTAATGAATTCCATGATCGGGATTTGCGGACATATGTTTCAGGAGGTGGTAGGCTGTTTCCACGTCGTCCGGTTTTCCGGCTGCCGACGCCAATTCGAATGCGGTCTGTGGCGACTTGGCGGATCTCACTTGTGCCAGTAATAAATGCTGAAGTTCGAGAACGGCTTTGGCGGCCTTTTTTCCCGCTTCGACACCCGGCTGATGATAGGCGTTGACATTGATCAGTTCGGCATACAGTCCGACAGCGCGTTCATAAAGGGCAATCAACGCCCCCACACTCCGTGGCGTCACATCATCCAGAATAATCGTCATCAAATCGATATCGTTGTCATACAATGCCTGTCGAGTCCCCTGCCAGAACCCGTTCAGATAGTCACCAGACGTGACATCCGGCTCGACAAACGTAGATGGAGCCAGCCGGTCCTTCAAGACTTGAATGAATGTCACGAAGAAATTCGGCACACCTTCCCGCAATTGCTGAACGTAAGCGTGTTGATCAGTCGAACCCTTGTTGCCATAAACCGTGATTCCCTGACGTACCAGAAGATTTCTGCGTGAATACTCTTTTCCCAGAGATTCCATGACCAATTGCTGTAAATACCGGCTGAAGAGCGCCAGTCGATCTTTGTACGGGAGAATGACCATGTCCCGGTTGCCCCGGCCATTAGTGCAGTTGAACCACATCATGGCCAGCATCGCCGCCGGATTGCGTCG
>JAQGHT010001259.1 GCA_028291565.1 Planctomycetaceae bacterium
GGTCATTCGCCGTCGCACCCGCAGCCTTCAAGGCTTCGACGAGAAACTGAGTGTTGGACAAATCCGGGCGTGATTTGGAACCGTACCCGGCGCCACCAAATTCTGGATCGTCTTCTTTTTTTCCCTCTTCCTGATCCCACTGTTGCTGCCGCAAGAACTTGTCTGCCCCAGCAATCAACTTGGTATATTTCCCGTCCTTGTTGGCCTCGGTAAAAGCGAGAACGGCGATACAAGATTCGTAATTCCGATGGCTGCTTTTGGCGAAATAGATGCCGCCATCGGGTTGGACCAAGCCCTCCAGAAACTTCAGACCTTTGGCGACAGCGGGATCATTCGCGGGGACGCCGCTGCGAAGCATTCCGGTCACCACCAAGCCCGTCACACCAGGCACATTGGGCGAAGTCCAGCTTCCATCATCGGCTTGCGACGTCTTCAGATAGTTGGTCGCTTTGGTCCTGAGATCGGCGAGTTTTTGGGTCGTCTCTGGAGTTTGGGCCTGACAGTTCTTGACGGTGACGAACATGACGCCCGCAATCAGGGCGACCGTGAACGATACGTATCGAATGGTGGATTGGATTTGCATGCGGTTCCTCATTCAGGAATATCAGGGCGGAAAGCCTGCTCAAGACGTTTCGTCAAACCCGTTCTGCAATCTTTCCGCTGGAATTCACTTTACTGCGGATCTGTCACCATTACCAGTCGTAGGATTGTTGGCGGGTGTCTTTTCGTGTCCTTCAAAGCTGGTGCGAATTGGTGACCAGAGATGCTTGACACCGCCAGCGGATCGACTAAAATTGCGTTTCCGGTTCACATTCGCTTGGTCGACTTGTCGATCTAAATATGGGAATCGTAGTTAGGGTGCGTAGCTCAATTGGTTAGAGCACCGGCCTGTCACGCCGGAGGTTACGGGTTCGAGCCCCGCCGCGCTCGCTGAAGCCATCCTCGTTGAGGATGGCTTTTTTCATGCGCCGCAGCATATGCCCTCTGGCTTGTGCGTCGAACGCCCTGTGACGTATTGCCTGAGTACTGGATTTAAAAAAAGGACGGACGAGCCAGTGACTTACCCCACGCAAGGTCAGCGTTTGACTTGTCCGTCCAGTTGCTGGCAGCGATTCCCAACACTCGACGTAGCGGGTCAGGCTACTTCCGATCATCCAACCGATCGATGCGCTCCTTGAGCGAAACATCGGGCGGTGCGGGTTCGGCGTTCGGGTCTTGCGGTTTTTGACCTGTCTGCTGGAGTTTGACCGCTTCTTCGCGGGCCTTATCCGAGATGTCCTTGCGGCACCATGAGCCTTCCCAGCGAATACATTTCACACCCTGATAGGCTTTATATTTTGCGTTGGCGATGGAATCACCCAACGCTGTGACACCCAGAACGCGGCCACCATTCGTGACCGTCTTACCCGCTCGCGTCTCGGTTCCAGCGTGAAACACTTTCACGTCCGGCAGTTTCGCGGCTTCTTCCAAGCCCCGGATTTCGTGTCCCTTTGGATATTCTCCGGGGTACCCTTCGGCCGCCATCACCACGCAGACGGCTGGACGCGGATCCCATTCGAGATCGTCAACCGATTCCAGCTTACCCGTCGCGGCGGCAAGCAGCACGGCGGCCAGGTCGGACTTCAATCGCATTAAGATGGGCTGCGCCTCCGGATCGCCGAAGCGGGCATTGAATTCCAGAACTTTGGGGCCTTGCGTCGTAATCATCAGGCCGGCGTACAGGACCCCCCGAAATGGACGCTTCGAACGTTTCATGGCGTGCACGGTGGGAATCAGAATCTGCGCGACGATCTGGTCCAGCAATTCCCGGGTGATCAGCGGAGCGGGGCTGTAGGCGCCCATGCCGCCCGTGTTCGGGCCGCGGTCGCCGTCCCGGGCCGCCTTATGATCCTGGGCTGTTTCCAGCGGAATGATCGTATTGCCGTCGACGAACGCCAGAATACTGGCTTCTTGACCATCGAGACGTTCTTCAATGATCACTCGCTTGCCGGCGTCACCGAATTCACGCAAGCGCATGATCCGGCGAATCGCTTCCAGCGCCTGGTCTTTGTTATCGCAGACGACAACGCCCTTCCCTGCGCATAGTCCATCAGCCTTCACGACCAGTCGGACTTGTTCGCGATCCTCGACGTAGGCCATGGCGGCTTCGAAGTTCTCGAAGACGGTGAAGTCCGCGGAAGGAATAGCGTGTTGACGCATCAGTTCCTTCATGAAGACCTTGCTGCCTTCAAGTTCGGACGCCGCTTTCGAGGGACCGAAGACGGGGACCCCAACCGCTTCCAGGGCATCCGTCACACCTGCAACCAGTGCCGCTTCCGGGCCAATAATGGCCAGTCCAATTTTTTCCGTTTGAGCAAACTTCGCCAGACGGACCGTATCGGTCGCCTTGATATCAACGTTGGTGCCTTCCATTGCGGTCCCGGCATTGCCTGGTGCGCAGAAGATCTGACTGACGAGTGGCGATTGCTTTAATTTCCAACACAGGGCATGTTCACGGCCACCCTGACCGACTACCAGAACTTTCATGAGACGTAATTCTTTGCAACAACTTTCGAGAGAGAAACCGAAGCTTCGATCTCCCTGGCGGACAAATTTCCCAGAATGAAACCACAATCAGCCATGATATCCCCGCAGCGCGCCAATTCACAGACCAGCCTCGCTGAGTGGCATGAAAATGGCGAGCACGCGCGTCGTAGCATAAGCCTCTGGCTTGTGCGTGCCCCTTTCGAATGACCACGATAGAGAAAGCCCGGCCACCTTTGGGTGGCCGGGCTTTTCATGTCTGAAGTTGCGAAATGACGCCGCTGTTTAGAGCGTCGCAACTTTGGCGATCAAATCCGCAGTGCGGTTTGAGTAGCCGAATTCGTTGTCGTACCAGGACAACACCTTGATCATTCGGCCGCCGATCACCATGGTCCACGGAGCATCGAAAATGCTGCTGTGGCAATTGCCGATGATGTCGCTGGAGACGATCGGGTCGGTGTTGTATTCCAGAATGCCCTTCAACGGGCCATCGGCGGCGGCTTTCATGGCCGCGTTGACGTCGGCGGCTGTGACGTCTTTGCCCAATTCACAGACCAGGTCGGTGATGCTTCCGCAGGGCACGGGAACGCGGAGCGAAATGCCGGTCAACTTGCCGTTCAATTCTGGCAAGACTTCCCCGACTGCCTTCGCGGCACCGGTTGACGTCGGGATGATGTTGACGGCGGCAGCGCGAGAACGATGAATGTTGTCGTGCAGCTGGTCGGCCAGACGCTGATCGTTCGTGTAAGCATGGCAAGTCGTCATCAGCCCGCGAACGATTCCGAATGTCTGGTGCAGCACCATGGCCATCGGGGCCAGACAGTTGGTGGTACAGCTGGCGTTCGAGATGCACTTGTGAGCGGCGGTCAACTGGCTGTCGTTGACACCCATGACCACGGTCAGGTCGGGCTTGTCTTTCGCTGGAGCTGACAGAATAACCTTCTTGGCACCAGCAGCCAGATGGCTGTCGTACCCCGACTTCCCGCCAGCAGCGCGAGCTGTGAAGAAACCGGTCGACTCGAGAGCCACATCGACACCCATGCTGCCCCAGGGCAACTTGGCCGGATCGCGTTCGGCAACGACTTTG
>JAQGHT010000006.1 GCA_028291565.1 Planctomycetaceae bacterium
GGTTTCGTTGATAGAATTGGGGGATTCTCAGCAACGAGGACCAAACTCAGCAATTGTGGGGGGAAGCAATCGAGTCTCGTTTGGGGACGAGACTCGATGGTGGACGTCTGCGAACAAGAACAACACGGGGACCCTTACCGCCGCGAAGATTCGGCATTCTTCGCGGCGGTTTTTCGTTTCTTTGGTGGGCGATTTGATTGGTACCAGCGGCCCTGTCTTGTGCAGAATTGATTGATCTGAACGGACTGATCGGTCGGATCGGTCGGATCACAATGCCAGCATTCCGCTGGCTTTCAATAGCACTTCCTGCACGAGTAGATCGTGTTCCAGGCTGTGATCGGGCGTCTTCCGATTCGCAAGTACTGCGGCAAATTCGCGCAGATCGCCGATCTGCAACGTCGCCGCGGCTGGTTCCAGTGTTTCCCAATCAGCCTGTCCCTTTCGGAAAATCTCAATTGGCTGCACCTGTCGATTTCCCAAGTGTCCGCTTCCTAAATGGGGTATCACACAGGCTCCCTCGGTTCCATAAACTTCGATGCGTCGGGAATGAGGTGCCACCTCGAGTGCCGGGACTTCGATGATGCCCCACCCGTGCTCCATTCCAAAAACGGCGACTCCGTTGTCGATAAAGGTTCCCGCCGTCGGATGATGATGTGCCAGGAACGGGGAAATCGTTTTCGGCGTCCCCATGATCGTGACCAGCAGGTCGACGACATGTCCCGCCATCTCAAAAAAGATGCCGCCGGGATAGCGCCCCAGGTCTTCAACGTATCCGGCATAGTCGCGAAGGTCTTTAGGCAAACGAGCCCGAAACTCGTAAATCTGTCCAAGTTCCCTGCGTCGGACGCGAGTCAGGAGTTCCTGAACCGCCGACATAAAGCGGAACAGATAGATCAGCTGCACATGCAGCCGTCTCGTATTTGCGAGTTCTAACAAATTACGGAATTCGACCAGATTCACTCCTGCCGGTTTTTCAAGCAGGACCGGACGTCCTGATTCGAGCGCCAGCCTGGCCCACCGCAGATTTTCATGAACCCGGCCTTCCACAACGATCCCATCAAGTGGTTCGTTAAGCAATTCGTTCGCGGACGTGTGCCACTTGAAGTCCGGCAATAGATCACTCCATGATGCCTGGCGCTGCTGCACGACATCGGGTTCCGGATCGAAGCCGCCGGTCAGGTGAAATTCATCCGGATGAGCAGCGATTTGTTTTACCAGACCGTCCGCGTGCACGTGCCACATTCCGAGAATTCCCAAGCGTAGGGGCATTGTTTCTCCACCAGTCTGATGATTGTGGTACTGTCGTCAGCGAGTTCGAATTGCCACCACCTCTGGCTTCGAAAATCGGCTGAAATGTTATACTGTTCACGGCCACGTATGAGTCTCTATCGATACTTGCCCCTGCGATCAAACCTCTCATTCTTAACTCTGCGCGGTAAAACACAATTGTCTTTCGCGGTAAGATGGCCAGCGTCGCACGACATTGTCGGGGGTCACTTGATGTCGTGCGACACTGCGAAGCTCGAAAAGAGAAACTGAGTATTCTGCCACACTGACGAATACCAAAGGATCAAGTGAATGGTCAATTCAACGGCGCGCATTCCAGGTTTGGCGGGATTGATTCAACGCAGCCCGGCATTGATCGGAGTCCTTTGCAGTTTTTTGAATCTGATTCCCGTGATCGCAGGCGAACTTCCCAATAAAGAAAGCGGATCCGGCCGGTTTCTGCTTCAATGGGGAACGGAGGGGACTGAAACCGGAGAATTCCATTTCCCGATTGGTATTGCGGTCAGCAAATCCGATGAGATTTATGTGACCGATTTTTATAACGACAGAGTCCAAAAGTTCGATACACTTGGCAAATTTCAGGTTTCATTTGCCGTGGCTCCGCATCCGGGTGGGATCGCAATTGCTCCGGACGGAAATGTGTTCGTCTCCCACTTCGGCGTCTCCAAGCCGAATGAAGTGAGAAAGCCAGACCGGATTACGGTCTACAGTCCTGCAGGGAAACCGCTGCGCGAATGGGGTCAGACTGGTACGGCGAACAGCGAATTTGACATGCCCGGCGGACTTGCGATCGACAAAGCGGGGCGAGTTTATGTCGCGGATCAGACCAATCGCCGGATTCAGGTGTTCTCGGGTTCGGGTGAGTTTCTCGCGAAATGGGGCGAATATGGGACGGCAAACGGCCAGTTTGGTGGCAATGTGTCACCCAAGTCACGAGTAGGGGGCCCGAATTTTGTTGCCATTGATAGTTTGGGAAATATCTACACGACGGAAGCATCGGTGGGGCGCGTGCAAAAATTCACGCCGCAAGGCCAATTCCAACTCACCTGGGGTAACAACGAGAACAAGCGTGGCAGTTTTGGCGGCCTGCTGGATTCGTTCAAGTTGGTGGGACCAGTTGGGATTTGTATCGATCAAAAGGATCGAGTCTGGGTCAGTGCTGTGGGCGGCCGGATCCAACAGTTTGCCAGCGACGGAACCTTATTGCAGGGATTCGGGGAAAAAACCGGCACCGAGCCTGGCGAATTCCGAGCTCCGCATGGGGTAGCTTTGGATAGCCAGGGGAATTTGTACGTAGTGGATGCCTTTAATCATCGTATCCAAAAGTTCGATGTCGGTCCTTGATCATTCGGGGGGGCGAAGTCCTGTCTCGTTTTCGTTGATGGAATTGTGCAGTACAAATGCGGGATACCGGGCCCTGCAATTCGAGCAATATCAGTGGCCGTGTACTGGTTGATTCGCTGGCACAATATTCGTCGGGACTCCCAGGCAGCTGTATCCAAATCGGTATCGGTTCGGAAATCAGCGTCGTGTTTGGTTGTTCTTGATCTGTCGTCTCCCTACAATCTTGGCGATTGGATCATGACTGTTTCCGAGGACGATGCGTTGGTGCTTGCTTCCTGGCGCGCGGGCCCCCAGCGGGCTTCGCCGATTCTGAGCGGCGCTCTCTCCTCCCCAGCTGCCCGAGTGGCCTTGTTGTAATTGCCGCAGTGGCTTGGAGTTGGAAAACAGCAGCCGCTTTTTCAATAGGAATGTTTTCGATGGCGAATTTCTTTTTCACGAGTGAATCGGTCAGCATGGGACACCCTGATAAGGTGGCTGACCAGATCTCGGACGGCATCCTGGATGCCATTCTGGCTCAGGATCCCATGTCTCGCGTAGCCTGCGAAACGCTCTGCACAACCGATTTGGTCGTGCTGGCAGGTGAAATCACGACTAAGGCGGTGGTCGATCATCAGAAAGTCGTTCGCGACGTCGTTCGTGAAATCGGCTACACCGGCGAAGACATGGGCTTCAATGCGGATTCCTGCAAGGTCTTCCTCGGTCTGCACAGCCAGAGCGGCGATATTGCGATGGGTGTCGACAAGGACGGTGCCGGCGACCAGGGCCTGATGTTCGGCTATGCCTGCAATCACACCCCCGAATACATGCCGTTGCCGATTGCCCTGTCGCACCGGATTTTGAATGCGTTGACGGAAGCTCGCCAAAAGGGCGTGGTCAACTGGTTGCGTCCTGACAGCAAAAGCCAGGTCACGGTCGAATTCGATGGCAAAAAGGCCGTTCGCGTTTCGGCAGTCGTCGTTTCCACACAGCATTCAGAGAAAGTGGATCAGAAGGAAATCGCGGAATTCGTGATTCCTGAAATCATTCACAAGACGGTTCCGGCTGAGCTGTTGACCGGGAAAGTCGACTACCACATCAACCCGACCGGGCGATTCGTCATCGGTGGCCCACACGGCGATACGGGTTTGACTGGCCGCAAGATCATTGTTGATACCTACGGCGGTTGGGGCCGACATGGGGGCGGCGCTTTCAGCGGTAAGGATCCGACCAAAGTCGACCGCTCAGCGGCTTACATGGCCCGCCACGTCGCCAAGAACATTGTCGCGGCCGGTTTGGCCTCGGAGTGTGAAGTTCAACTGGCTTACGCCATCGGAGTCGCGGATCCGGTCAGCGTGCACGTTGCGACAAACGGCACGAACACGATCTGTGAAGACAAGATCAGCGCACTCGTTCGCGAACATTTCCCCTTGACTCCGCGCGGCATTATCAAGTATCTCGACTTGCGCCGACCGATTTATCGCAAGACAGCCTCGGGCGGCCACTTTGGCCGGAGCGAACCCGAGTTCACTTGGGAAAAGATTGATAAGGCCGCACAATTGAAGAAGGATGCTGGTGTCTAGACCATAAGTAAGTCGCGCCGAGCTTGTGAACTTTTCAAGTAGGACAGGTTCTCAACCTGTCCTATTAGTTCTTCCACAGGCTTTTTGGGACTTTCAACCGCGTCTCTCTGAGACGGTTTTAGTACCAGTAGAAACCGAAAATAACCTGTGCGTCGAAGAGTTTACCTGAACGGTAAACTCTTCGACTGCGAGTCTCGGAGAGACTCGCCTACAGGGTACCCTGAATCGCTGAACGGTCGTCGAACTCAACCTTCAAAGTGTTTCCCACAACGGAGTTTGGTTTGAAGTCAATTCTCTCAAAGATTGAGAGTTCAGCTCAGAATCACTTGACGGAGACGGAACTCCATGGCCAGTCAAATCGAGTCGCGACCGTTTGCCCGAGCCTACCGGCAGTCTGAAGGTCATCGCTTTGACCTGTCGCAGGTTTCTATCCCGCGAGTTGTCGTGGCAATCGCCATGGCCGTTTTCCTTATCGTTTCAGTTATCCTTCTGGAACGTCGCTGGGCAGGTGCGTTCACGAATTCCCTGACGACTTTCGGCTATGGACTATGGATGTTTCTGGCAGGGGCATTTTGCGCCGGCCTGAAATGCTCGGTGGCCGCGATTCCACCTCGGCTTTCGAAGCCCGCGACAGCCACTTTTGGTGGATTGATTTGCTGCCTGCTGGCTCTGTTCGCGTGGGCATTATTCCCAACGGAGACGAACTGGCTGGCGGCAATCGGTACGCCGTGCTGGCTGGGATTGCTCGGCTGGTTTTGTTGTTCTCGAAGTTCTGTGTTGCTGTGTCAGATCATGCTGGTCACTCATGTCTGGCCTGTTGTGGCCGAGTTCTTCCAACACTCGCCGAGATCTCCGCGGTCCAAAGGATTTGCTGATCGGAATGCTGAATGCAGCTCGAAAGTCCATCCTTTGTCCGTTCCACAACCCGAAACTCATTCCTTGAAAATTGCGACTGTCCCGGACTCAGAGGACACCGATGCGTTTCTGAAGTTTGCCAATCCCGCACTTGAAACAGACGAATCAGAGACTGAATTCGGGAACGCGGGTTCCGGTGCGGTGAAATGCCGTCTGGTGCGAAGACGCGAAGCGAACGGAGATGATGTTCTCGAAGCCCACGCGACCGCCGTCTTTCTGGTGGGTGCCAGGCAGACCGTGCTGCATATTCCGTTCACGCCTGCATTCGCATTGACGCCGCAAGTGGAATGCGAAATCACGGATGGTTCTGACGTTCGGCTCAAAGTGGGGGCGATTTTCCCCTATGGCGTCCGAGTCGAACTCAAGCGGAATGATTTTGGTGCCGGGGAACTCGAGGTTGCTGTCGATTTGTTCGCCGTACAGACGGCTTCGCGCCAAGCGACGTGAATTTGGGTCATTGGTGACGAGGTGCTGTGTGTGAACGCGTGAAGCTATTGACGTAAAAATCACTCTGATCCAACCCAGCTTCAGGCTGTCTCGCGATTGGCAACCTGATCCAACCCTAATTCCTGGATCATTTGTTCACGGATCTTGAATTTCTGGATTTTGCCGGTCACCGTCTGCGGGAATTCAGTCACGAATCGAAAATAACGTGGGATCTTGTAATGGGCCAGATGCCCCTTGCAGTACTGCCGCAGTTCTTCTTCCGTCAGTGATAATCCAGGGCGTAAGCGGACCCAGGCCGCGACTTCCTCGACGTATTTCGTATCGGGCACTCCTACCGCCGCCACATCCTGTATTGCGGGATGTGTATACAGAAATTCTTCGATTTCGCGCGGATAGATATTCTCGCCACCACGGCAAACCATATCCTTGATGCGACCGGTGATGCGATAATATCCATTGGATTGCCGCAGCGCCAGATCTCCCGTGTGCAGCCAGCCAGCCTGATCGATTGCAGCCGCAGTCGCTTCGGGCATCTTGTAGTAACCGAGCATCACTCCGTGCCCGCGCGAACACAATTCGCCTTGCTGATCATTGCCAACTTCTTCCCCGGTGACCGGGTCGAGCAATTTGACGTCGACGCCTGGAATTGGCTTTCCGACGGTTTTGACTCGCAATTCCAGTGGATCGTCCGTTCGGGTTTGGGTGATGATGGGCGAGTTTTCGGTCAACCCATAGCCAATCGTGATTTCCGAAGCGTGCATCTGAAGGACAACCCGCTGCATGATCTCGATCGGGCAGGGACTGCCCGCCATGACGCCGGTTCGCAATGAGGAAAAATCGCGACCGGCGAACGTTGGATGATCAAGCAGCGCGATGAACATCGTGGGAACACCGTAGATCGCGGTCGCTCTTTCGTTTTCAATTGTATCCAATGTGGCCAGGGCCTGGAAATGCTCGTTAGGAATCACCATCGCACAGCCGTACATGGCAGCGCACAGGGTTCCCAGTACGCATCCGAAACAATGATAAAATGGGACTGGAATACAAATGCGGTCGCGTTCGGTGAACTTCTGACAATCACCAATGTAATACGCGTTCAGCAGCAGATTGCGATGGGTCAGCATCGCACCTTTGGGGAAGCCTGTCGTTCCCGAAGTGTATTGAATATTGATCGGGTCGCCCGGCCGCAGTTCCTCTTCACGGCGCGAGAGAGCGTCTGTTGGTAAGTTTGCGCCCAAATCGAGAAATGCTTCCCAACCCAGCATTCCCGGCCCCGCCACTGGAGCGATGGCGACCACATGCCGCAACAAGGGAAATTCAGATCCGGGTAGTGGAGACGTATCGGCTGACGCAAGTTCCGGCAACGCTTCGTACAGCATGCCATAATAAGTTGACGTCTTGAACTCATGGATAAGAAACAGGGCTTGGACGTCAGCCTGTTTCAAGACGTAGGCCAGTTCCGAAGCGCGGTACGCGGGATTGATTGTGACGAGAACCACTCCAGCGCGAGCCGCGGCGAACTGTAGTAAAACCCATTGTGGCCAATTGGTTGACCAGACGGCGAGGTGGTCGCCGCGCTGTAATCCCAGTGCAATGAGGCCCCGAGCGGTTCGGTCGACCTCGGAATCGAACTGGGAATAATTCCAACGAGTTTGAAATTGCGGAAACACGAGTGCTTCCGCCAGCGGAAATTGGCGGGCTGTGCGTCTCAGAGCCCGTCCAATTGTGAATCCTTCAACCCAAGGTTCAACCGAATCAGCCATGGTGTCGCGCTCCACCGAAAGCAATCAGGGCGAATTGAAGTCGAAACAAGCAATCATGGCGAGCTGATTACGAAATGCAACCGCCCGATGCTGAAAAAATGATCATCCGGCTTAGGCCGGACGCGCTCCGTGAATGATTACGGACTCCAATCACACCCCGGCTGGAACATGCGTTTCCAATTCCACGACCGCGTCCGCCGAGCCTGCGAAGGCTTTCCGCATATCTTCGTTGATCCGCATGGAGCAGAACTTGGGGCCGCACATCGAACAGAACTTGGCGCTCTTGAAAGTTTCTTGCGGCAAGGTTTCGTCGTGCATGCTCTGGGCCATTTCAGGGTCCAGGGACAACCGGAATTGTTCCTTCCAGTCGAAATCGTATCGGGCTCGGGACAGGGCGTCGTCGCGGTCGCGAGCGCCAGGTCGTTTTCGTGCAACGTCAGCGGCATGAGCGGCGATCTTGTAGGCGATCACGCCCGCCCGCACATCGTCGGCGTTTGGCAGCCCAAGATGCTCTTTGGGAGTGACATAACACAACATCGCGGCACCGTGCTGGCCGGCAATCGCGGCGCCGATGGCGCTGGAAATGTGGTCGTAACCTGGCGAAATATCGATGACGAGCGGCCCCAGGACATAAAATGGCGCACCGTGGCAGACTTTAATCTGCCGCTCGATATTCATGGGGATCTGATCCATTGGCACGTGGCCTGGACCTTCAATCATCACTTGATTGTTCTTAGCCCAGGCCCGGGTGGTCAGCTCACCAAGAGTATCGAGTTCCGCGAATTGCGCTTTATCCGACGCATCCGCCAGACATCCCGGTCGAAGACCATCACCCAGACTCCAGGTGACGTCGTATTCGTACATGATGTCGCACAAATCTTCGAAGTGCGTATAGAGCGGATTCTGCTGGCGGTGATGCATCATCCACTGGGCCATCAACGAGCCACCGCGGCTGACGATGCCGGTGATACGCCCCATTGTCAGGGCGAGATGTTCGATCAACACGCCAGCGTGCAGTGTCATATAATCGACCCCCTGTTTCGCCTGATGTTCGACCATGTCGAGCATGTGCTGGGGTTTCATGTCCAGAAAATCTTTCAGATTCTGGACGACCTGGTAGACCGGAACCGTACCAATCGGCACGGGTGAGGCGTCAATCATCGCCTGACGGATGATGTCGATGTCGCCGCCAGTGGAAAGATCCATCACGGTATCGGCACCAAAATGGACCGACGCATGCAGCTTTTCGAGTTCGCCTTCGATGTCGCTGGTGACGGCGCTATTGCCAATGTTCGCGTTGATTTTGCAGTTTGATGCGATGCCGATACACATCGGCTGCAGGCCCTTTTTCAGGTGGACCTTATTGGCCGGAATTACCATCCGCCCAATCGCCACCTCTTCGCGGATGACCTCGGGCGACAGCCCTTCGCGTTGTGCGACGAATTCCATTTCAGCCGTGATTTCACCCTTACGGGCGGATTCAATCTGAGTCATCGGGCCTGTACCTATACTTCAAGCGTAGCTCTGGTAAGTCAAATTGTCGTGAGGACGAACTCATCATTTACGAACGAAAAACCGCAAAATCGGCTTCCTTCCCAAGACAGCCGAAAATCGTCCCGTTAACATCGTATGTCGTGTGCCGTGAATCTGCAACGGGGGACGTTGTCAAAGCAGCGAACGCGAGTGCGTTCCAACATCACTGAGTCTGAAAGAAAATCGCCTATGTCACTGGACGTTTACGCCATCGGCCATGCCCTGGTCGATATCCAAGCTCGCATTTCTGACGAAATCCTGGCTCGGACCGGATATCACAAGGGCGTCATGACGCTGGTTGATGAAGCGGCTCAAACCAAGGTCTTGAGTGCATTGTCGGGGGTCGCCATTCACCGCTGCGCGGGTGGCTCGGCTGCAAACACAGTCATGGGAATTGCAGACTTTGGCGGCAAAGCGGCGTTCGCGGGAAAAGTTGGTAATGATGCTCTGGGTGAATTTTGTATTGCCGACATGCGTCAGATGGGCGTCACCATGGAAGTCCCGAAAGCCGAAGGGCAAACCGGGACGTCCGTGGTTTTGATTACGGCGGATGCTCAGCGGACCATGCTGACGCACCTTGGCGTCTCATCGTCAATTGGCCTGGAAGACGTCGATGCCGATTTGATCGCCCAGGCGAAATATGTCTATATTGAAGGCTATTTGTTTACTGGAGATCGAACCAAGGCTGCCGCATTACGAACGATCGAGCTCGCAAAGAAGCAGGGCGTTCAAGTGGCATTCACAGTTTCGGATCCATTCTTGATCAATTTGTTTCGGGACGAATTCTGGGAGTTGATCAAGGGTCCGGTCGATCTGTTGTTTTGCAATTTGGAAGAAGCTCGCAGCTTGACTGGAATGACCGATCCAATCGATTGTGCCCAGGAAATCCATCGACACGCAGCGAATGTGGCGCTGACCCTGGGTGAAGATGGCTCGCTGCTGATGCATGAAGGCAAGACGATCCCGATCGAATCAGTGCCGACCTCGGCGATTGATACGACAGGGGCTGGTGACATGTACGCCGCCGGACTGCTGTGGGGGATTACCAATGGACTATCCTGGCAAAAAGCGGGGCACGTGGCCTCACACGCGGCGGCCCGGATCGTCGCTCAATTGGGAGCGCGCTTGCAAAATCGATTCACCCCGCAAGAATTGGCAGAGCTGGCGAAATAAGTGGGAAGAACGAGAGTGGGACGGACATTCCTGTCCGTCTCCCGGGAGTCGGACATTCCTATTGCAATTCTCCGGACAACAACGTCCGGCTGGCGGTACATCGAATCAGGAGAAAATCTGATGCGACCTGTGATTCACGTTGGTGTTGCTGTTCTGGTTGCCTGGGCCGGCGGAATTCTTTCGGCGGCGGAAGCCCATAAACTGGAAGTCTTTAAAGGAGCACCTCCCAAAGGGCTTTCCGAAAAAATCGCGGCGCAATTGGGTGAGAATGCCTACAGAGTTATCGGTCCCAAGGGGCCGGTCTGTGAAATCTGGCTGGTCAAAGAGATGCCTGTCAAAGACGAGTTCAAAACGACTTTGCAAGTCAAGTATCCTCTAACACCCGGCCAGCTCCTTGGTGCAGTTCATTTGCCGACCTCGGGCGCGGAGCTGGACTTTCGCGGGCAGGAACTGCCTGCGGGTGTTTATACTTTGCGTTACGGGCAGCAACCGCAGGACGGAAATCATCTCGGGACCAGCGACGTCTCGGACTTTGGACTGGCCTGCTCGGCTGAGTTGGACCAAGATCCCGCGACAATTCCTGGAATCAAGGATCTGTTCAAGCTGAGTGCGAAGGCTTCGGGTACCGCGCATCCGGCAAT
>JAQGHT010000012.1 GCA_028291565.1 Planctomycetaceae bacterium
AAAGGTGTACGTCGTGGCGCCGGAAGTCACCGTCAACAGCCCGCCATCCACCAGATTGGCCGCGTTGGCGACATTCACCACGGTCTGCCGAACAGCCAGCTGGTCCTGGTTGAAATAGACCACGACCTTGTCGGTGGCTTGGGTCAGCCCGCCGAAGTTCTGCGAGAAAACGGTTTTCGTGGGATCAATCACGGTCGCCGCGGTCTTCCAGGTGGCCGACGGAATACCATTGATCCCCGTCAGGGCGACAGAGGAGGTTCCAATCAGCGTGGCGCGAATGGTTGGATTGGCGCCAGGGTTGTTGGCGGCAATGGCTGCCACGAGCTTTCCGGCGATGGTTGCGGCATTCGCGCCCGTCTGGTAGTCGATCCGAATGTGCGTGGGTACAACCTGGTTGTCGATCGACGTATTGTTGAATTCGTAAACCTGGGTCGTGCCGCCCAACGTGATCGTGACCGTGTCCGCATCTTTCAAATTGGCCGCGTTGTTCACGACATCGACAACGGTTCGGGCGAGTGCTTTGGACGTGAAGCTCTCTTCGATGGTCCCGGTGACGGCCGATTTCAGACGGATCTGGGGCGTGCCGGTCGTGCCGGAGATCACGATCGAGGTCCCGACAATTGAGGCTTGAATCGACGGGGACGCGCTATTAATCGCCGCTACAATTGCCGCATTGACCGAGGCCTGCGTCGCATTGGAGCTGTTGTAATTGATAAAGCTGAACCCCGCAGTCACCGTACTGTTCGCGGTGATGTCGCTGGGATTCGGAAGCTTGGGGTTGGGGTTCGCGGCAGTGTCGTTGAATTCCAAGGCCACCGTCGTGGCGCCCAAGGTCAACAGAATCTGGTCACCGTCGGTAAGGGTCGAGGCGTTCAAAACATTCAATACGGGATTGCCAAACGACACGGTAGGTTCGAACGCCGTTCCCGCGATCGTGACGACCTGCCCTGTCGCCGTCGCGCTCATCGCGACACTGGCGGACGAACCGAGTCCGTTGACGGCGGAGGCGATGGCCGCCGCGACAGCCGCGTCACCACCAGTGCGATTCACGAAGACATGACCGGCGGCGACATTGCCCGCAGCCGTATTGAATTCCAAAACCGTGGTATAGGGACCGTTCGCAATCGTCAGCGTGTCGCCGTCCTTCAGCGACGTGGAATCAGCAACTGTAAACACTTGGCTGCGAATCACCGGCTGCGGCACCACCGATTCCACCTGCGCCCCGAGATCGAGCGAGAAATGGAATGTCTTATTCGGACCGGTCGGCGCGCCGTTGACCAGATCGCCATTCAGCAGGTCGCCCGAACTCGTGGCCAGGTGCCCGAGAGTCGAACCCGCCTTAATGACAATTTCGTAGTTGTCGTCGGGCAGCGCTTGCGCGAAACGCACGATGACTTCATAGGGTTGATCGCCAGCACCAATGTAGCCAATCGGTACGCTGACATCGTCCACGCTGGGATTTCCAGCCGTGCTGAAGACACCGTCGACGCCAGACCGAACCACGGAAATTGCTCCCGCGATTGAGGCTGGCGTGATCGTTTCACCGGGGCTGAACCGCAGCGTCATTTCTGTAGGCGCTTCGGTGATCTTGGCGTTGTCGCTCAAGAACACCCCCTGATTGGGGATGACCGTGATCAGGTCGACCGCCGACAACATCGCCTTCTCTTCGAGCGTTTCCACGCACGACTGCAACAACGTGGGATTTTCCACACGTCGCTTATTCAGACGATTCCCAGGGACCCAGCGCGACTTTAGAGCTTCCAGCCACGGTCTGATGAACATCGGGACGACCTCAAAATTTCTCGGAGTGTTTTTGAGTACCAGCAGGACCATCCGGCAGTCTGCCGGATCATCTGCGATTCCTGGGTGAAATGCCGGCCCGTGCCTGGGACAGTGTCAGCGTCGCGCCACAGGATCCAGATGGACCTGCTACATCCCGCTACAATATCGATGGCCCGCGCTCATTGCCTTTCATGCCTGCCGCTTCGTGCGGACTTGCCTATCACGTTGATTCTCTACATAGCAATCAAATTGGACGAAAAAAGTGTTCAAACGGTTCCACTGATTGGATTATGTTTGATTCATTCCGTTTTATTGAATCTCTTATATCGAAACGATTTACTGTTTGAAGGTGACACTGCCAAGATCTGATCGAATTGATCGCCAACAGTCACCGCTTACAATTCCTTAGCACTTATCAATGAAAACCAAGCCGCCGAATTACGAAAAACGAATCGCCTGCAGCAGGCCAGAGTTCATTTCGGGTCGCATGTCGTCGAACGCTTTCGAGACACATAAGTCTTGAATATGTCGGGAGTTCCGGATTTGGCATGAGGATTGCCGAGTTGTCACACGAACAAAATCGCTAGTCAGTGAAGATCTTGACGACCTGAATGAGTGTCTACAGGCAAATGCATTCCGGAAAGAAATGCCACCTCCTTTGGCTGGCCCGCCAAAACACCAACATAACCAACCGGAAAGACCGGATGCAACCGCAAAATCGGTTATTCCGCGAATGCGCCGTCAATGCCCGCCAATCGGGTCGTTTGCTACACCGGATTCTCTATCCTAAACGTATTTATTCATCAAACCTCTACTACTTCGTATGCGAAGTATTTTTTGGAGGACACTTTCTCATAGACGATCTACAGCGATAGTCGAAATCATCTTCGGCAGAAAAGCAAACACCGAACGACACGATGCGAGTGGTTCGCAGGTAGGTATCACCGAATTTTGCGAGCTGGGCCGCAAAATCCGAAAGGATGGACTAGGACGAGGGTTGCGCGGAAGTCGCATTTGCGGGCAACCAGTCGCAATTCTGACGATGAATCATGAAGTAGGACAGGTTTTCAACCTGTCCGTGCTCCGGGAACGGACAGGTTGAAAACCTGTCCTACCGAATACGCAGGCTGGATCCGTAGTCAGCAGTAAGGTACAGCTCCGTGGAACAAGATCGGCGATGGTTTCTGACTTTGGCTGCGATCCTGCTGGGATTTGGGATCTTGATGGTGCATAGTGCCAGTATTACATCTCGGCCGACGGACTTCGAACAGATTTATCTCTCGCGCCATTTGATCTTTGTGACAATTGGGCTGGCATTGGGAGGGTTCGCGGCCATGTTGCCAGCGACGTGGTGGCGACGACTTGCTCCGTGGATCTTTCTCGCGACTCTCGGACTGTTGATCGCGGTGCTTATTCCGGGGCTCGGTACTCGAGTCAAAGGCGCGCAACGTTGGATCCGCATTGGTCCGCTGTCAATGCAACCCTCAGAGCTGGCAAAGATTGCCCTGCCGCTGTTGCTGGGGCAAGCGATCGAGCGTTACCGCTCCCTGCTGCGCTCATGGATCGTCGGCCCGGTGGTATTTGCCTTTCCGGCGGGGCTGATGGTGCCGCTGGTCCTGCTTGAACCGGACTTGGGGACGGCCTTATTCTT
>JAQGHT010000022.1 GCA_028291565.1 Planctomycetaceae bacterium
GGCCGCAACGCTGTGAGCGGAGGTTAAATGAAGTGGAAACGATCCAGTTCGTTCAGGATCGACGCATCCAACGATGTTGGATCGTGGTGGCCGCATCAGGGGCCCGTGACCCATTGGACTACGACAGATAAAAGAGCGCCGGTCCTGAACTCCGAGCGATCCTTACGTGCCTGACCACCAGTGATCGATCAGTCCCTTCAGCCGTTCCACCTGGGGTGCGTGTTTCCCGGAGACTTCATGCTCTTCCTGAGGATCGACGGCAATCTGATACAGTTCCGGGGCGATGGCTCGCCCCGGTTTATTTACCTGGCGGACATTTGTTGGATTGGGGAGAATCAACTTCCATTCGCGAGTCACACACCAGCGGTAAGTCAGGTTCAGTTCAGGCTTGTGGATATCGACTGCGTTGTGCAAAAAACACTCACCGAATACGGCTTCGCGGTGGGTGACCGCTTGTTCGTCCAGAAGATCTATTCCTGGCAATCCTTCAGGACGAGGGGTTCCGCAGGCCTGGTACAGCGTTGGCGCAATATCGAGCGTGCTCACCGGATCGTCGCACTGTCGCGGTTGGATATGCCCCGGCCAGCGAATCAACAGGGGGATCCGCAGTCCGCCGTCGTATTGCGACAGTTTCGAGTCGGATCGGAATCTCGGCTGTTCCGGATCCTGGATCCATCCATTGTCGACCATGAACACGACAATGGTATTGTCGGCGATCTTGCGCTGCTCCAGAAGTGCCAGGAGTTCGCCGCAGGTTTCGTCAAACCTCTCGCACATGGCCCAATACTTGGCGACGTGCAAAGACGGGGTCTTGTCGCGATATTTTTGCAATAAGCGTTCAGGAGGGTCGTGCGGCTGGTGCGGTAACATTGGCGCGTACCAGACCATGAACGGTTGTTGTTGACGGATTGCCCGGTCCATGAAATCCGAGATTGGCTGCATCGACTTCCGTCCGATCACCAGGCCCTCATCCCCATGCCGGCCGCCTCGCTCAGTCTCGCCATGTGACATCCCGAGCGTGAATCCTCCAGTCGAAAAATTTCCCGCCCACCATTTTCCCGTTTGAAAACTCAGGTACCCGTGCTTTCCCAATTCCGCCGGCAGCCGAGGGTGTCGGGTCAGGAATCCGTTGAGTTCGTGCACCTGCTTGAGAAAGCCGGGATCGCGATAGACCTGACCTGCGGCCACCTTGGGTGGACGCGGTGGTTCATTTCCCGTGACTTTGGTTTGATGCGGGTATTTTCCTGTCAATACCGCGGCCAGCGACGGGCAACACAGGCTCGAGGGAACATAAGCGTGCCGGAACAGTAAGCTTTCTCGAGCGAACCGGTCGAGGTGTGGAGTCTGAATCTGCGGATGTCCCATGAAGCCGAAATCGGTCCAAGCCTGGTCGTCGCTGATAATCAGTACGATATTCGGTGGCGGCTTGTTTTCTGCACGAAGTGTCGGTGGAAATACGACACACAGCAGGAAAAGGAACAGGCTGCGTACAATGGAGTCAGGCATGATGCAGATTCGAAGTGGAACCAGTTTCCAACCTGTCGGGTCACTGCAGACTGACAGGTTGGAGGTCAGTCCGACGACGAAACCATCATAGTGTTTTCGCCTTCAACGTTCGAAACACTGTTCCGCTTTTCGGCAGATTTCGGCCAAACCGAATGATCCCAGTCTGCTGTCGTAGATCATCCAGGCCCGCAGCTTGTCAGATTTTTTGAGCAGACAATCTTGACAGCTTCTACCGTGGTAGTAGAATGAGTCCTACTGCGGTAGTAGACGACTCAATTTCGCGTACAGCGGATCTTAACCGGGACAGGAATACTGATGTCGGGAATTCAGAAATTGGCGGCCCTGCAGTTGGCCATCATGCAGGTCTTGTGGGAACGTGGCGAGGCGACCGTGGCAGTCGTTCGTGAATCCCTGGCCGGTGACCGCGATCTGGCTCATACCACAATCGCCACGATGCTGGTCAAAATGGAACGGAAGGGGATCGTGGACCACCGGGCCGAAGGTCGGGCCTATATTTACCGCGCCCGACTTCAACCCGAGCAGGTAAAGACGTCCATGGTAACGGATCTCATGGAGCGACTCTTTGCGGGCAACTTGACCGAGATGATGTCGCACCTGCTCGATGAAAATGACATCAGCCGGGAAGAACTGATTCGTTTGAAGGCGTTGATCTCACGCAAGGAACAGGAACAGGAGGTGCGCGATGCCTGACTGGATGACACTCCTGTCCTGGATGGCGACCTATTGGTTGCATTCGACCTTATTGTTGGGTGGTACGTGGTTGTGGTTTCGATTGCGGCGGCCAGCCAGTCACGCACTCTGCGAATCGGCTTGGAAACTTGCAGCAGTCGGAGCTTTTCTGACTGCATCACTCCAATTGGGACTGAGCATTGAAAGCCCCCTGAATTGGGCCGTCCGGACGGCATTGAGCAAACACGTTGAGGACCAGGCACCGCAAGTCAGTTCCCTGGCGAATCCTGGTCACCTGAAGCACTCTGAACCTGACGACAGTTCCGAACTCGCGCTACGGGAATCGGATACGTCAGCGACTTCCGTGATCTCGGATGAACTCCCTTCGTCCAACCAATTTGCATTCGACTCGGAATCCCAGCCGTCTCGGAACGGAATCGCGCAAGATTCTGGTGACATTATCCTTTTGCCTGAGCAGCGTGTCGCGAGTTCGGCAGTACGCAATGCAGAGCCGGCCTGGTTAATTGCAGCCCGCCACTGGTCAAAGTCGATCATGATGGCGCTGGGGGGATCGTTGATCGCATTGAGTCTGTTCGGACTGTTCAAGGTCCTTGCAGAATATTTCTGTTTCGTTGGCCGCATGCGCACTTGTGAGGAGATCACCACCGGTTCCGCGCGGAAATCCCTGGATCGTTTACTCACTGCGGTCAAGTCGCGCCGCCGCGTGACTTTGTTGATTGCTGAAGACGATCTGGAACCGGGCGCCTGGGGCCTGTGGAACTGGCGGATCGTCCTTCCGCCGCGAGCGATCGACGAATTGCCCCCCGAAGAACTCAATGCTCTGTTAGCACATGAATTGGCGCACCTGGTGCGCGGTGATCAATGGTGGATCTGGTTGGGGCACCTATTAACAATTTGCTTCGGCTGGCAGCCCCTGAATCGCCTGGCCTTCCGCGAGTGGCGTCAGGCTGCGGAGTACTTGTGTGATGCATGGGCCGTGGAGCGGAATGTGACGCGGTTGTCTCTGGCCCGCTGTCTGACGTCCGTTGCCGAGTGGCGATTTTCAAGTACCGTGCCACTGGCCGGCGTGGGTGGGGAGAATCGATCAAGTCTCTCGCGGCGAGTTGAACGGCTGATCGACGACACTTCGCTGAATGATCCCTGGCAATCTCGAGGCCGACGTCAACTTCTGATGGCGACCGGATGCTGCATTGCCGTTTTGACGATTTGGTGCGCTCCCACGGCGGTCCTCCGTGCGGGGGGCAGCTCGCACGAGACGACTGCTGCGCTCGGGAATGAAGCCGCCATCGAGAATTCGCTGAATCCTGATTCGCCAGCGTCGCTTGCGGACAAAGGAGATCCTTCGATTGTTGCAGGCGATCCGACCGTGTCCGAATCGAATGTCGAACGTGAAAATCACACGCAACCGAATCCAGAACTTGTCGCCTTCCAGAAGCGGCTGGACTCTGCCACGGTCAATTGGGACTCAATTCCTCCAGGCCGGTTGACGCGGGTCGTGTTGTCCGAAGTGACGGTTGAATTGCAGGGGCTGGTTGACGAACTGTCGGATTTGGAAGTGCGACTCGCGGAATCTCCGCGGTTCAAACGGTCATCCCGGATCCAGGTCCAATTGCAGCATTTTCGAGCGCGTCTGCAGTTGATCTCCCGGACTCGCGAAACGTTGGCGGCGCAGCTGAAACTCTGAATGCGCCGAAATCATCGACAGCGCGCACAGGCGCATTTCTCCGAGACTCGCTGTTGATGCTGTTTGCCTTTTAAGCAGATTCTTCGACGACCCGAAAGTTCGGCATTCGAGAAACTGCCAAAGATAAGTTGTTCTCAAATTAACACGTGGGTTTCTGGTGCACACTTTGAAACTCTATTTCTGTTCGCTACTCAATCAATTTGGAGTCGTTCGATGAGATCCCTGAAACAGATGTGTGTACTGACAATCGTCGCGCTGACAGGCGGGACATTGGGTGTCGGGTCGACGTTTGGCTGGTGGCAGAACGATAAACCGTCTGCTGATGCCCCACCAAAGACAGAGTCGACGTCGAGTGTTAGTGGAGTAGCACTTTCTGTGGACTCCCCATCGGCAATCGAAACATTGATCAAGCAACTCGAAGCCGAATCCAGGGAAAACGCGGAAGAAGGGAAGAAGGAACTTGTTGCTCAAACACAGCGTGTCATTGAGCGACTGCAGCAGATTTTGAAATCAAGCCGTGAACACGAAGCGGTTGCAGTTCCCCCCAAATCGCCGAACGTCGGGATTCGTAAAGGACAACCTGATGGTGCGAAATCCGCGTCCGCGGCCCAGTCAGGATTTGTCTACATCGAACGCGCGCGCAAGTCTGAAGTTGTCGTGTCGGACCCGATAATTCAAGAATTGAAAGGGCAACCCGATAACCCCAACGAAATCGAAGCCGTGCGTCAGAAGCGCGAAGCTGTGATTCGGTCGCTCGAAAAACTACGTCAACAGGCCTCGGAACGAGAGAATGAGAATCACGACGCTCCGCGCCGATTGACGATTACCAAGCTCAAGCAGTCTGGCGTGACGCCAACTGAGATTCAGATCCTGGCGGGTGGCCCAAATCTCGAGGAACATTTGCGGCAAGTGGCCGATCAATTGGAACGTAGCGGTCAGAAGGATGCTGCGCGGAATATTCGCGAGGGGGCGGAAAGGATTCAACGTGATCTGCGTGACACCAAGGTACGCAATCAGGCCCCGCGAACACAAGTCGACCAGGTTCGGGTCATCGAAGAGGAGGGCTCTGGTCTAAAACGCGCAGTCATCCTGCGTAAAATTGAGGCCAAGCCCGGGGAACCAGCATTCTATTTGCAAATTGATTCCGACCAGGGCGTTCAGAATTCCGAGAAGGAACGGCGCACTAAGAAAAATCCAGAC
>JAQGHT010000080.1 GCA_028291565.1 Planctomycetaceae bacterium
TGTGACTAACTTTCTCATTGTGTTTCTTTTCCTTTTAGCACCTTTGAAATGCCGGTTTTTCACTCTTTGTTCGCCGACGAATTTGTAGCCGAGTTACATGGACGGACTGCCGCGCGACATGAGACAGCGTTCATGCCAAGTTCACGGTACGCCCAACATGGGCGTGAGCTTGTGTGGTGGAAGTCCCCTGTACGAAAACGGGAACTCATGGGAGGGCAGCATACCAACTGTCGCACCATGCTGGGAAGTACGAGGCGAAGGCAACTGCGGTTCGAGTGACTGGCCGTGGGGAGGAAGCCTGCGAATGTGCGGCCAAACTGACAAATCCTGCGATCGAAGCTCACGCGACCACGCGAGGACTTCGGTCCAGACCTTCGGCAGACCGCAACGTCAAACAATGCGTTCGTAGGTTTCGTTCACGTCATTGATGAGCAGATGCTATTAATTCCCGATCGCTTGGGCAACAAGCGCGTGGACAGCTATCGAAACATTCTGGAAACTGGCCGGATCGGTTTACTGTTTTTGATTCCCGGTTTCGGTGAAACATTGCACATCAACGGCCGAGCGATCCTCATTACGAACGAAGTGTGGCTGACGACACTGACTGTACAAGGCAAGCGGCCAAAGGTTGCAGTCGCCGTCGAAGTCCAAGAGTCCTTCCTGCCGTGCGCCAAGGCGATCATCCGGTCAAAGATTTGGGAGCCATATCAAGGTGAAGCTCCCGCAAGCCGGCCAGGAATACCTCAGTATCGACGTGATGGCATTTCCAGTCACATCAGATTGCGGACACAGGCGATTGCCGATGGCGGCGTTCGAGTTGGAAAATCATCGCACCGATGATCGGGTGGCGTATTCCCTTTGGAAATTGCTCTGTGTTCGATCACAACTCCGCGTGGTGTTCGCCTTCCGTCGCGAATGGGATGAGAGCCGAAAGACAGTGGATGCGGTCTGTCACGATGCTCTCCGAACACAACCCTCTTACGGAAACTCTCTTTGATCGGCAAAGAGATATTTGCGTGACACCCTGGATTTCATGCGGTTTGGTGAGTTTCGGCACACTCTTTGGCGAATCCCCGATTTTCAAAGAGAGCGCTTCGCATACGAACGATTCTGCTCTTTGCAACTGAAAGCTGTTAACCACTCAGAAAATTTTCCGATGGCACGCTAGTTTGAAAGTCAGTGGTTAACAGGAATCTGCCAAAGAGAGGTTTCAGACACGCGGTCATCGTCGGTTTGCAGGATCCGGCAATCACAATTTTAGCTCGTCGGAGTGGGGCGGTGTGAGGTCGGATTGTTCCCAGTCTCCTGCGGGTTAGAAATACTCTGCTTCTTTGGAAATCATCACGTCATCCTGGTTTCTCAAACTTATCATGATCCAACGGATTTTGCATTATCTGTTCGCATTGTTGGCGTCTGTCACCCGCCAGGATTTAGCCCGACAGGTGGCTTACATGCGGGAAGACCTAAGGTCGCCACTGCCGGCGCAGATCTCATTGACTGAGAAGAAGTGACAGCGTCTGTTGAACGCCGCAGAAGCCGGTAGCTCAGTTAAAATTGCTCGGGGCGCGGCCTCCTAAATCACAATTCCCTTGGCCAAACCGGTAACGAAGTCCGAATTTGTCTCGTCTCACGAGCGCAGAATGTTTTTAAAGGGCGTGATTCACTACAATCTGCCTGGTATCCGAAAGATGAGAAGGTGGTTTAAAGGCTTGGTGTACAGATCTGCTGCTGGAATGAGATGATCCATGAACACAGCTGGAACTGACGATTCCGACAGCCCCAGAACGGAACAATCCGACATGCACTATCGATTGCGTTATCTGAAGTTTTATCACAATTGACGGTTGCCATGTCTGTCACTACGTCACCGAGTCTGATTGCCCGCGTTCGCAACAACGATTCTTCGGCCTGGTCACGCATGGCAACTCTTTACGGCCCCCTCGTTTATCGTTGGGCTCGGCGTACTGGACTGCAACCGAACGATGCCACCGACATCGTGCAGGATGTATTCCAGTCGGTCTGGCAAGGAATCGATCAATTCCAGCTGCAGTCAGAGAAAGATTCGTTTCGGGGCTGGCTATGGACGATCACCCGCAACGCGGTTCGGCAACATCATCGGCAGCGCGTGGACCGGCCAGTCGCCCAAGGAGGAACGGATGCGAATCAACGTCTTCAACTGGCGGCTCAGTGGCTCGATCGACAGAACGAGCCGGAACCACAACAGACAACCATCGATCTGGCACAGCGAGCACTGAAGCTGGTCCAGACCGACTTTGAACCGCGCACGTGGTGGGCCTTCTGGCGAACGGCAATCGAGGGGGAATCCTGCGAGATCGTGGCCACGGAACTGGGGCTGACCGGCAATGCGGTACGACAAGCTAAGTACCGCGTGCTAGTCAGGTTGCGCGCTGAACTGCAGGATCATTGAGTCCTTCCCGTTGCGGAATTTTCGAGGTGTCCTTCATTTTCCCATAACGCGCCCGCATTGACACAGGTAGAAAGCATTCGAATACCAGATCCCGATGGCGGGCGCTGGACCGAACGGAAGTCAGGTGCTTCCTTCCGGGGCTTCCCAAGACGATCCTGTGCCGTCGAATCCTCTTCTCGGGTTTTGAATGTCGGTCTATAACAATACCATCTCACGAGATCCACTATGGCAGACTCCAATTCGGATGATCTTCCCTCTGCATCCGCAGAGGAACTTCTGGCTGTTCGACTGGCCCAACTGGAATTGGATGCCGGTTCGAGCCCTCGTGCCGACAATTCGACGTTGCAGGACGTGATGGCGGAACTCGACACGCTAACCGGGCAGTTGCGAAAGCCGACTTCCCCGACTCCTTTCGAATCCGAATCGGCCTGCGAACGAGCAGTCGATCTGGTCAAAAACGTGGGACGAGATGCGTCTGTCGGCACGATTCAGGAGGCTCGACAAGAGCAGGACGAGCCGATCAGTCCACGTCGCCTGGGACAGTATCAAATCTTGAAGAAGCTGGGCGAAGGGGGCATGGGCGCCGTCTACAAAGCCATGCACACCAGGCTTCAGAAGGTCGTGGCGATCAAGGTTCTGTCGACGGATTGGATGAAGAATCAGGATGCAGTAGCGAGGTTTGAGCGTGAGATGGTTGCCGTCGGTCGGCTGACGCACCGCAACATCATCGGGGCTCACGACGCAGGCGAGATCGACGGAACTCACTTTCTGGTGATGGAATATGTGCAAGGGCTGGATCTCTCTAAGATCGTCCAGCGTTTGGGAGCACTGTCGGTCGCGGATGCGTGCGAAGTGGTGCGGCAGGCCGCCGTGGGGTTGCAATATGCACACTCACACGGGATGGTCCATCGAGACATCAAGCCTTCGAATTTGATGCTGCTGATCTCGGAAGAGCAGGGCCAGCGGCAAGGTGGTGAAGTGCTTGCCCAAGCTGGTCAGCAACTGTCGTCCGTCCAGCAGCCCGTAGCCGTCGTGAAGATCCTGGACATGGGACTGGCACTGCTGGCAGGACAGCATGCTCCGAACCAAAAAGGGCTGACGTCTACCGGACAGATGATGGGAACGATTGACTATATGGCCCCCGAACAGGGAAACGACACGCATCATGTCGATATCCGTGCCGATATTTTTAGTCTGGGTGCAACTTTGTTCCAACTGTTGACCGGCGACGTTCCGCTCACGGACGCGGAATACAGCACTCCGATGAAAAAGCTGTGGGCACTGGCGACAGCGACGTTGCCGTCGATCAGCACAAGAAGATCGGATCTGCCGCCCGCCCTCGTCGCGATCGTCGATCGAATGCTGTCGAGAGATCCGGCAGCACGGTACGCGATACCGGGCGATGTTGCCCAGGTGTTGGCCCCGTTTGCGAGAGATCATCGGCTGGCCGCAGTGCTGGCTGCTGCCGCGGGTGACGTATCGGTGACCGACATCGATCGAATCTCTCTGGGCGAATCTCGCTCAGGATCGTATTCATTAGAGACCTCAGCGACGCTTATCGGAGCTTCGCCGGCCATCGTCGCGGGCGGCGAACACCGCGGTCCTGGGGCATCGATCGACGAGAGGCCATTCCCGTCTCTGGTACTCTCTCCACGGCGCAAACCTCCGGGTGGCTTGTCTCTTGGATGGCTGCTGGCAATGGCTGGCGGGGCCGCCGCCGCCGCGCTGATGGGAGTGGTGTTCTTCTTTTTCAACGGGGGCGATGGCGTCCGGATCGAAATCCCGGACGATGCCGCGTTTACCGTGCAGTTTGACAAAAATGGCATCTTGATCTCCGGGCCCCATCCCGCACCGATTCGAGTCACTTCGACACAGGCCGCGAATGGGGAGGCGACCACGATCGGACCCGGCAGTCATAAGCTGGTCATTCGGCGGGGCGACCTGGAGTTCGAAACCAAGGAATTCGTTCTCAAAGAGAACGGCCGGACGACGCTGAAAATCGAAGCCATCGCGGGTAATGTCGTGCAACTGACGAAAGATGGAGTCGTTTACGATCAGGGGTCACTGAACACGCCGAAAGTCGCCGCGACTGCTGCAGCGCCAATGGCGGTAGCGATCGCTCCATCGAAACCGCCAAAAACTGCCAGGATTGATGCTGCCAGCCCGCAGCCCGCGGCGACTGATCTGTGGAAGCCGGGGCCTCTTCTGAACAATTTTACGGGTCTCGTGCATCGCCCGGCCTCGTTGCCGGGTATCAAACGCTGGCAAATCGATACGGCCGTACCGACGACGGGGCTCGGTAGCGTCTCGTGGAGTCCCGATGGACGTCGATTCATCTGTATCACCGGAAAGCGGCCCCGGATCTACGATGGGCAGACGCTACAACTGGTTGGAACACTGCCGGCAGCCGGTCAGGATGTCAATATCGTCGCCTGGAATCCCGTCGAAGACTGGATCGCCGCGGCCTCGGACAGAATCATCCGATTTTGGAAATCGGATGGGACACCGGGACCGATCCTGGAGGGTCACCCCCATCCTGTGGCCAGTCTTGTCTGGAATTCCGCAGGAACGCGACTCGCCTCCAGCACTCCCGATGGAACGATCCGGGTTTGGGGGGCAGATGGGCGCAAGTTGCACGAGTTCCACGCCGTCGAAAGTAATCAACCCATTCTCGCCTGGGGTCCCGACGGACAAATCGCGTATCAAGTCCGCTTTTCCGACAGGCTGCATATTGTCACTGAAGACGGAATGCCGAAGCGCACACACGTCTTGGATCCCGGAACACAATGCAGCAATTTGATCTGGCATCGCGACGGTCGGCTGGCGGCCCAGAGTTATTCAAACGGCACGCTTTTCACATGGAACGCCGACGGCACTGACGGGCCCAAGATCGAGAGCGGCGCCTGGCATGTGAACTGGACGAACGATGGCGATCGCATATTGCTCGGCCGTTTGGGTTTGAAGGTCTGGGACAGAGCGACGGGAAAAATCGACACGCTGTTGGAAATGGCTGAACCCTTAGGAATTTCGTTGTCACCCGATGGCCAATCAGTTTGTTGTTGGACCCAAAGCGGTGCGATCCAGATCAGGAATCTTGCAGGAAAACTTCTACGCGAGATCAATCCACTTCCGTCACAGCCCTACGTCGCGTGGAACCCTGCCGGCACGATTCTCGCAGGCGTCGAATCGAACGGAACGCTGCGGATGTGGAAACCCACGGGGCAGCCCCTCGAATCAATTCCTGTCTCTCCTGGCCGGGCGCTGGCGGTGAAGTGGAGTCCAGACGGCGAATACATTGCCTGGGCCATGGAACATGGCTCGCAATCGGTTCACATATTATCTCTTTCCCAAGCCGACAGGACGCCAATGCTCACGATCAATGGTGGCGGCGGCCCATTGGCATTCAGCCCCGACTGCAAGTTCATCTTCCTGGGCGGAGCGAAAGAGATTCGGCGTTTGGACGGCACATTCTCAGCACAGATTCCCGCTAATCTGTCAGCACTAACGGCTGCCTGGAGTTCCAAAGGCCAACTTGCCGCGGGTAGCGCCCACGAGTTTAAGTGCCAATTCTTTGAGCCAAATGGCTCGCTGAGCCTGGCGATCGAGTCACCGGAAAAGAGTTGCTGCCCGATCACCGAAATGGCTTGGAATCGCAGCGGGACCCTGCTGGCCGCGGCGAACTTCGCGTATCGCAAGACTGTGATCATCGACTCGAAAGGAAAGGTTGGGCCAGTCCTCCAAACTCATCATGAATACGTGAATCACGTCGACTGGAGTCCCGACGAGCAGCAACTGGTGACAGGCGGGGACTCGCCGACAGTGAGAATCACGGGCCTGGACGGAACGCGCGGACCCGCCTACGAAAAGGGAGGGTGCAAGTCGGTGTCGTGGGGCGATGGCCCCAATCGGGGAAGAATTGCAATCAGTCTGGGTGCGGTCGCGGAAGTTTGGAACGCGGACCTGTCCGAGATGTTGTGGGTCGTCGTCCCTTTCCCCGGCGGAAAGTCCGCCACTTTCAGCGGTGCGGGACAGTTGACTCACGGTGACAAGGCACTCATCGAAGATCACCTCTTGTACTTCGTCGAACGGACGGGCGGACGCATCGACGTTTTGCGGCCGGCAGCGTTTCGCGATCAGATTCTCAAAGAGGATCACAATTGAATCTAACGCTCACCCCCTCCCCGTCTGCCGACTGCTATTCCGTTCTCGATCAACTGGAGCGAAGCACATCGCAAAGAAATCATGTAGGATGGCCGCCCTCGGCCGTCGTCTTTGCGAAAACGCGTGATCCTGACCAAACCCGCTCAGTCTGTTCATTCGACTGGCTCCGTTCTGAAGTAATTGAAAATCAATTGTAAAAGAACGCGGCAACCGAGGTCGGCCAA
>JAQGHT010000098.1 GCA_028291565.1 Planctomycetaceae bacterium
TGACGATGGTGGTACAGTGAATGGCGGTGTCGACACATCGGCCAGCCAAACATTCCACATCAACATTACCGCGGTCAATGACGCCCCTAGTTTCACCAGGGGGGGCGACCGGACTGTATTGGAGGACGCTCCAGCGGTCAGCGTGGATGCCTGGGCCAGTGGAATATTGTCTGGACCAGCCAATGAATCCGGTCAAGTGTTGACTTTCAACGTCACGGCCGCCGATCCGTCTCTGTTCAGTGTCCAGCCATCGATTGATCCTGTGACCGGAACGTTGACATTTACTCCCGCAGCGAATCAAAATGGCTCGACTTTGGTGACAGTCACTCTTTCAGATGATGGCGGATCGGATTTGGGTGGCAGTGATACATCAACAACGCAAACTTTCAATATCACCATCACAGGCGTGAACGACGCGCCTTCCTTCAGCTTGCCCGCCAATCCGGCTCAGTCAGTGAACGAAGATGGCGGAGCCCAGACTGTCAGCGGATTCGCCACGAATCTCTCCGCGGGACCGGCGGATGAATCTGGTCAGACATTGTCATTCGTGGTCAGTAATGACAATACAGCTCTCTTTACGACTCAGCCTTCCATTGACAGTGCGACTGGCGCGTTGACGTATACTCTGGCGGCTAACGCCAATGGCACTGCCAATGTGACCGTCCTGCTCCACGACAATGGTGGAACGGCTTCCGGCGGCGTCGATACGTCTGCCGCTCAAGTCTTTGTCATCACGGTGAATGCGGTCAACGATGCGCCGAGCTTCACGAAAGGACCGGATCAGACGGTCATTGAGGATGCCGGAGCACAGACGGTCAACAACTGGGCGACCAACGTCCTGCCTGCACCACTCACGGCAGCTGACGAATTCGGGCAGACCGTGGACTTCATCGTGACCAACGACAATAACGCGTTGTTCAGCGTCCAGCCGACAATCTCGTCGACTGGTCGATTGACTTATCAACCGGCAGCGAACGCCAATGGTACCGCCACGATTACCGTGAAACTGCATGATGACGGCGGCGTGGCTCTGGGCGGAGTTGATACTTCAGCGAGCCAGACATTTACGATTTCTGTCGTGGCTCAGAACGATCCACCAACCGCCACTGACGCGACCCTGACAGTGCCGGAAAACTCGGCGGTGGGCACGGTTGTCGGTACCGTTGCGGCGACCGATCCGGACGTCGGGGACACGAAGTCATTTGCAATCATCAGCGGCAACTCAAATGGCACCTTCGCAATCAATGCGGCAACCGGTCAAATCACGATTGCCAACAATACATTGCTGAACTTCGAAACGAATCCGACGTTTAACCTGATCGTCAAAGTGACCGATAGTTCGAATGCTGTCGGAACAGCCAATATCACGATTAACCTGACGAACGTGAACGATCCTCTGGTCATCACACTCCCGAGTGCCCAGGCACTGTATGTGCGACGTGGCGGGTCGATCGCGGTTGATCCCGCGGCCAGTACTTCTGATGAAGACATGGCGAACATTGATTTCAGCGGTGGTACGCTCCGAGTGTCAGATGTCGTGGTGGATCATCCAGATTCGCATGATCGCCTGGGGGTCTTGAACCAGGGAACAGGAACTGGCAAGATCAGCGTCAGCGGGAACAAGATCTACTTCGAAACGTCAGCGAACCAGATCGGCACGATTGTCGGTGGCAAAAATGGTGGGCCACTCGTGATCAATCTGACTTCGGGTGCTACGCAAACCGCAGTCAACGCACTCCTGAAGGCGGTCAGCTTCCACAATACGGTCAGCAACTCGATTTTGGGAGTACGCAACATCACGTTCGACCTCTCGAACGCCTCTGGCACCGAGACGGCTTCGGCTTCGCAAACGCTCAAGGTCGTAACGGGTACCGAGCCACCGGTTATCACTTTACCGAGCGGCCCGGTAAGTTACACAAATCGATCAGCGGCGGTGGCGCTGGACTCGACGGCACTGGTGACTGACATTGACTCGCCGAATTTCAACACAGGCATTCTCTCTGTCACAATTACACAGGGCGTGAACAGTAACAATCGACTCACCGTGGCGAACGTGGGTGGGATCACGGTGACAGGGAAGGACATTTTCTACAATGGAGTCAAGTTCGGAAGACTGACTGCCGGTAATAATACGATGAGCGTCACCTTCAATTCCGATGCGGCGACGCCGGCTGCAACTCAGGCTTTGGTACGAGCCTTGACCTTCGCGACGGCCTCGTCAAATACGAATTTGACTGACCGGGTGATTCAGCTCACGCTCTCAGATGGGGACGGCGGCAAGAGCGTCGTCGCTTCGAAGACAGTCTTCGTCGGGGCTGTGTCATAATCTGAATTGGAGCACATTTCCAAAGCGTGTCCCTCGTAGCCGAAATCGTGAGGCTTTGGGTAACACTGACTGAAATATGGCTGGAGGTCCAAGTGGACTTCCAGCCTTTTTTGTGGACATCAGGGGTGAGCTAAAGCGACCGGCTGCTGGAAAGTTCGGAATCCCGCGCCATTTGTAGCCCGCCAGGCTGGCCGCCAGCTTGATTTTTCAAGAATCTCCTGAAATTCGGCGAGCGAATCCACCACGATTTCTGGACGATACGCATAGTTTGTCAAGTCCTCGCGACGCGTTCCACCGCTCAAGACCAACACGGTATGGAAACCGAGCTGAACGCCGCCGAGGATATCTGTCTCCATCGTATCCCCGATCATTGTCGTTTCGTCCGTTGTCAGGCCGAGTTCCTTACGAGCCGCGCGCATCATGATAGGGCTTGGCTTGCCGACGCTGAACGCTTTGACCCCCGTGGCAGTTTCCAACATCGCAACCATTGCGCCGCAGCCTGGCCGCAGGCCATTTTGAGTCGGGCAATTGGGATCGAGATTGGTGGCGATCAGTTTTGCGCCGCCGAGAATCATCCGCACGGCGGCTTCGACAAGTTCCAGATTGAACGTGCGTCCCTCGCCCACGACGACATAATCTGGATCGTGATCAACAACGGCATATCCGTTCTGATGTAAGGCCGTCAGCAATCCGCCTTCGCCAATGACAAATGCAGTTCCTCCCGGCTTCTGCTGGGCGAGATAGCGGGCGGTCGCCATCGCGCATGTGAAGACGTGCTCTTCCTCAACATCAATCCCCATGCGAGACAACTTGGTGACGACGTCGCGCCGAGTACGCTGACTGTTATTGGTCAGGAAACGAAATGGGATGTTTCTAACTCGAAGTTGATTGATGAACGAATCTGCACCAGGGATGAGCTGCGAGCCGCGATACAACACGCCGTCCATGTCGATGAGAAAACCATATTGCATTGTTGTTCCCTTCAATTCACCCCGATCCTTGAAGGCTTGCCACGGCGGCGGCATCGAACAAGCCAATTTCTGCATTCCAGGCAGAACAAAGTGGGTGAAGCCGAATCGTCGGTCACGCGGATCGACATTGCTCGGTGTTTTCGCAACTTTTATACCGCAAGGAGGCGGAAGGGGCAGAACGGGGACACACCACATCTGTTAAGGTGGTACTATTGTGGGACTTCCGCGATTCCCAAAGAACTATTGGGGCGATCCAGGTATGAAATGTGGAATGCTTGGAACACAGGCACGCGGCGAGTGCGATTGAATAATCGATTGAACCATCAGCTGCGTGAAACCCTGACGCAGTTCTGATTCAAAATCAGGCTGACGAGCTGCCAGAACGGGGTTCAGATTTCGGTTCGTCAGCCAGGACTTCGCGATGTAACGAATCGGCAAGTCGATCGATTTCCACTCGAAGGATACCAAGTCGCTGGCGCGCACAGTCGAGTTTTTTCTGCTTGGCAGCGTCTTCGATGGCTTGGGCGACAGTCATGCACGGCTCGGCACTGAAATTCGCGGCCAATCCTTTAATGCTATGGGCATTTCGGAGTGCCTGTTCCGCGTCGTCTCTTCCAAGTGCTCGCTCGAGGTCGCTCAGCAATTGGGCAGAATCTTCCAGGAAAAAACGCGCCATATCACAAAGCAAGACCTGATCGCCTCCGAGTCGAGACAGTGCACTGGCAAGATTCAGTATAGGTTTTTCCGAAATCGAAGACTTCGTCGATAGGGAAACACTTTGATTCGAATCTTGGAGCAGATTCGAGCGAATTTCAGGAGTGGACATATAAGTCCTTATATGTGTATGAGCACTAAGTGTATCGGTCGCGATAAGTTTCTCGGCCTGTGGGATACCGGTTGGTCGTTGCTGCATCTGTAGCTGAGTTTGCAATGCGGCTGAATTTCCACAGCTTGACTCGCGCGAACGGCGATGGTCTCGAAACGTCGTCTCGATCAGTTGCACAAGTTGCCGGGCATCGATCGGTTTGGAAATATAACCGTCCATACCGGCATTCAGGCAGCGTGCCCGATCCTCGCGCAATGCATGTGCAGTCATGGCGATAATCGGCACGACTGCAATATCCTTGCGAAGCGAGCGAATCGCGGAAGTGGCCTGAAAACCATCCATCAGTGGCATTTGAATGTCCATCAGAATGGCATCATACGGCGAAGTTTCCTGCAAATCGATGGCATCTCGCCCGTTGTCGACAATATCTACTTTGTGCCCCCGGCGTTCCAGAATGGCACGGACGACGCGCTGATTGGCTGGTATATCTTCGGCCACCAGAATTCGGAGTGGCGACTGGGCCACCGCAGTGGGTTCCGGGAGAACTCGAAATCGAGGAGTGCAATAAAATGTTGTTCCACGCCCCAACTTACTTTCCAGCCAGATGCGGCCGTGCATTTGCTCGATCAGTTCACGACAGATCGACAAGCCCAGGCCGGATCCTTTAAAACGTCGCGTTGTCGAGGCATCTGCTTGAGTAAAGGGAGCGAAGATCCGTTCCTGATCTTCAACTGCAA